>JAGQKQ010000083.1 GCA_020430005.1 Candidatus Omnitrophota bacterium | reverse complement strand
AAGGCGTACCGACCATTTATAATATTAAAAATAAAATCAGTGAAGTTGTGATTTATCAGATTGACAATAATCTCGTCGGTGGATTTTACCGTTCTCACACATCCAAAAGCAGCCGTGATAACCTGAATTCACAGGGTATGGATTTTCAGAAAATCTGTCCGCATCTCAGCAAATACGGCGACTGCGGCATCCATCATGATATTAACATCTTCGATGTGTACCGTATTCTGGCCCGTATTGCGGGAATCGCGGCGCATCGTGAAATTATTAATCTCGAGGCTCAATCCAAATGAAATTTGTCTTTTTAATGGATCCTCTCCAAACGGTCATCATGGAGAAGGACACAACGTTTATTATTATGACCGGAGCTCACCGCAAAGGCCATGAAACCTATTTTCTTCCCGATGGCGGTATGACACTGACACCAAAAGGAATCCAATTTAATGTGACCAAAGTTATTCCACAACAGGATCTAAAGAATCCTTTTGTCATTCAGGAAAAGCTTGTATTAACGGAAAACGATGTGGACGCGGTTTTTATCCGTACCGATCCTCCTTTCGACGCGCAGTATTTGTTCAACACCTGGCTGCTGGATCGGATTGCACAGAAAATTCCGGTACTCAATAACCCTTCCGGCATACGCACGGTGAATGAAAAATTATGGGCGACACAGTTCACCTCCCTTATTCCCCGTACGCTGGTGGGACAAACAAAAAAAGATTTACTCGACTTTATCCATCAGGAACAAACTGTTATTGCCAAACCGACCGACAGCTTCGGTGGACAAGGCATATTCCTGATTAAAAAAGATGGGCCAAACATTAATGTTATTTTAGAAACATTAACCGATAATTTTTCTAAGGATATTATTCTTCAGCAATACATTCCCGAAGCCGATATCGGGGATAAACGTATTTTATTATTGGACGGCGAACCGATCGGCGCTTTATTACGCGTCCATTCCGATGGAGAACACCGCAATAATTTCTTTTCCGGCGGAAAACCACAGGCCGTTGACATCACAGACCGCGACAAAGAAATTATCGCGGCTTTAAAACCACATCTCCAAAAACTGGGGCTCTATTTTGTCGGTATTGATATCATTGGGGATTATCTCATTGAAGTGAACGTCACCTCTCCTACCTGCGTTCAGGAAGTCAACCGGCTTCATAACCTTCAACTGGAAGACCAAATTATCGCGTTCACCGAAAATTTAGTTGACCGGTATGCGAAAAACGATATAGTATAAAATGAATTTTAAATTCGAATATCGAAATACGAAAGAATAATGTCATTCCCGCGAAGGCGGGAATCCAGAAAAATGAGTATAAATATTTTTATATCTTGATTCCCGCCTTCGCGGGAATAACATTGTTTTTATTCTTTTTCGAATTTGTTTCGAATTTTAAATTTCGTGCTTCAAAATTAAATCATTTACAGTCTGAAAGGATGAATTTTATGCCCGAACTCATGTTTTATCATAGACCCACTTGCCCCTATTGCGGCAAAGTACGCGCTTATATGGAAAGTGAAAATATCACTGTTCCCGAACGGGATATTTCAGCCAATCCGGATTATGTCCAGGAACTCATCAATACCGGCGGGAAAAAACAAGTTCCCTGCCTTGTGATTGACGGACAGGCTCTGTACGAATCTGATGACATTATTCAATGGTTTAAAGATAACAAACACAAACTCAACGAAAATTAAAATCAATGACGTTAGATGATATTAAAGCAACTATAGAAAAAGCCGTACCGGACTCTACCGCTTATGTGCTTGATCCTATGAATGACGGTCAACATCTGCAGGCCTTTGTCATCAGTCCCGCCTTTGAAGGCATGATGCTTGTCAAACAGCAGCAAATGGTGATGAAGGCGTTAAAAGAAGCCTTGGACGGACCGGTGCACGCTTTAGGATTAAAAACCTTTACCCCGCAAAAATGGGAAGAAGCCAGAACCCAATTCGGCTTATAGTTAAGGAGATACTCATGGACGACGCTACTAAAAAACGTATTGAAGATGACATTAAATCCAATAAAGTGTTCTTGTACATGAAAGGCACACCAAACAGCCCGATGTGCGGATTTTCCGCCCAGGCCGCGGCCATCCTGCAACAGTACAATGTTCCGTTTCAATCGTGTAATATTCTGGAAGATGAAGAAATCCGTGCCGGCATTAAAGAGTACTCTGACTGGCCGACGATTCCCCAACTTTATATTGATGGTGAGTTTATCGGTGGGTGCGATATTATGACCGAAATGCACAACAGCGGAGAACTTAAAAAATTACTGGGCGTGGCCTAAACACAATTTAAAAATAAAACTGTGTTTGAATGTAATACACGTTTTCATACGAGCCGAATTCACTGCCTGTCCGGCCCCAGAAAAACTGACTTCCCAGCACAATATCCAGGTTGGCTTTTAGATTGTAGTTAAATTGCGGATTGAAAAATACGCTGTTATCTTCCATGTCATAGATCATCATTTGATGCATCTTTAACAATGGCGTCCATTCATAATCAGCGTTTAGTCCCAGCAAATGTTTGTTTCGTGTTAAAACACGGCTTGTGTAGCGGAAGTCGCTCAGATTTTGTAAAAAGGCGGTCTTATCCGCTCCTCCGTTATAAAAATATTCACCTAACAATGTTAGCGTATTCTCAAAGCTGTGTTCCAGTCCAAGCACACTGCGAAAATAATCCCCGTCATTCTGCGGATGAGTGTAGGTAAACTCTCCTCTTACACCCGCATTAGCCAACTGACCGTCAAAACCGAAACCGACAACTTCGTCTTCTCGAAACTGTCCGCCGACGGCAAAGACATCGGTTGTCCCTAATGTTTTCGCGTATTTCATCCCGATGCTGGCTAAATCTTTATTAGGCCCCGCCGCGTAAACCAGTGCCAATGATGAAAAATCTTCAAAAGAATGCTCCAGGTTAACCGCGTCAACTCCCACCCGCTCTGTATATTCAATATCTAACGGGTTAACCGGATTAAATAAATCCAGCGGACTCCAAAAACGTGTTCGCCCCCAATCCACTTTCTGTTTTCCGAGAACCGCGCGAAAAGCCGGTGAGTAATAATTAATGTATGCCCTGTACAGAGAATGCCGCATATAATGATTATCCGCATCATGCAAAACATGATCGGCATCCCAGGCGGCTAAGGCCCCCTGGTTCTTATTCTGAATTGTGGCGAAATCCGGCGTATTGCGAAAATCATTAAGAATACTTTCGATATCGTAATTCACCACAAATTGCCATTGTTCGGAAAGATCCGCCTTGGCCTTTAATCGGACACGTTGTAAAAACGCGTAAAAATTTTCTTTTGTTGCCAGAGAACGTGACTGGGTAAAAAGACTCTTATAATAACCTTCAAACTCGATCGGGACCGATGATGATTGATCTGCCTGATCTTCACTATAGACCGGTCCACTCCATATAAAAATAATCCCGCATATAAAAACACTAATGATGTTAGTTACTTTCATGATGTAATTTCTCCATCTTTCATGTGGACAACCTTTCTTGCTTTCTCGATAACCAGATTATCATGACTTGAGAAAATAAATGTAATGTTTTTTTCCTGATTTAACCCAACCATTAAATCCATTAATTGCTCCGATGTTTTAGAATCCAGATTGGCCGTCGGCTCATCCGCCAGAATAACCCTGGGCTTTGCCACCACTGCCCGGCAGACCGCAACCCGCTGCTGCTGCCCGCCGCTCAAACGGTTCACCGTTTTATGCAGACAATCGGCCAGCCCTACTTTCTCCAGCATTTCAGAAGCCCGTTTTCGGCGTTCTTTTGGACCTACTCCCTGAAGAAGCAATAAATACTCAGCGTTTTCCAAAGCCGTTAATGTATTGATCAAATTATAGGCCTGGAAGACAAAACTGATCGTGTTCAAACGAAAATCCGCCAACCGTTCAATAGGGACATTACTAATCTCTTTTTCTTCATAAAAAATCTGCCCCTCTGTGGGATGGTCCAATCCCCCCAATAAATTCAGCAACGTACTTTTTCCCGAACCGGAAGTCCCGGCGAGACAGAGAAAATCTCCTTCCTCGACCGACAAATTAATATTTTTCAAAGCCTGGGTTGGGACAGCCCCTTTCTGCTGATACGTTTTGGATACATTTTTGGCATCAATAAAGCTCATTGTCTTTTCCTAAAAATTACGAACCGCTTCTACCGGTTTTATCTTGGCCACTTGCCATGACGGAATAATGGACACCAAAACACTGATCAAAAATACAATCACAGAAACAACAACCAAATATTCCACGGAAAGTCTTGGATAAACAACTGAACCCGTGTAATAGGCTTCAAACGCGCTGGCAAATTGCGCCAGATCAATTCCGGTATTTCCGAAATGTATGGTTAAAACCGTTCCCAGAAATACACCGATCAAACATCCACTTAACCCCAAGATAGCCGATTCAATGCTAACCATTAAAATTAACTGCCAGCGCTTTGTACCCAGCGCCTGCATAATTCCGAATTCTCTTGTGCGTTCAAAAACGCTCATCAACGTTGTATTAAGAATGCCGGCGGCCACCACAAGCAGGACAATAAAAAGTATCGCGTTCACAAACGCGCGGTCAAAGTCTAACCATTGCGCCGTCATCGGTGAAATCCTCCGCCAGCTTAATATCTCATACTGATCCGGATCCAACACCTCTCTCATTTTCGCGGCCGTGGCCCGTGATGTATAAACAGAATTAAGTCTGATGGCGACTTCCGATATTTGATCAGGCAAAACCAAAAGGTCCTGAGCGGCCTTTAAAGTAATAATCGCCATTCCTTTATCAATCTCTTCCACTCCAGCGTCTAGAATTCCTCTCACACGATAAGCACCGGAGGCCAAACTACCATCAGCGGCCTGCGATAAAATAACAACCTTCTTATTAAGACCCACATTAAGAATCTCAGCCAGATCTTTTCCAACAACAATACCACTGTCATCGTCATCCTGAAGATATTCGCCCTGTGTCACACGTTCGTGCAAATACGTTACATTCTTTTCCTGAGCAGGATCGACCGCAACAAGTAACACTCCCGTCGATTGTTTTGTACTGCTTAAAAGAGCGTAGTCTTTAATACGAAAAGAAAAGGCCTCAACATTGTCCTGCTGATGAATAACATCTGTTACGGCCTTGATATCCGTTATACTTCGCTCAAGACCCATTTTTTTATGAAAACCCTGATGATGAATTTGGATATGACCGGGGATCAGATTGGTGTAATTCTCAACCATTTGTGAATCAGCCCCGTTCACAAAAGCGCGGATAAAAATGATGGCGGTTAAACCAAATGCCACGGCGGCCATGGTCACAAAGGAGCGCCCTTTGTTTCTGACAACGTTTCGCCAGGCGATTTTGAAAAAAGTTGCAAACATGTGGAAAAGCCACCTTGCTTATTGGACTTGTTTCAGATTCCCCATGGTATAAATCCCGTCAGAATGAGGTTGATTATATTCAGCACGCAGCACTTCTATAATCGTACGGTGGCCATCGTCAATTTTGGATTCCATTTCCCAATGGGTGGGAATTTTTCGATCAGACATTTGTTCTATTTTAGAATAATTAAGGACTTTAATCAATGCTCCGTCTTCATCATAAAATTTTTCACGGACCGGTAAAAGATCTTCCGTCCGAATGTAGAAAAGCAATTTTCCCCACGTCACAGCGGCTTCCGGTTTGGGAAGAAGTTCAATTTTGTAAATTTCATCACCACTCATTTCTATAGTCCCTAAAATACGATGTGTATAATCCTCCACAATACTGCTTTCTTTTACCAAATCATCGTTGGTGAAATCGCTCCCCATCCACGGCTGAAACATCATCGATGGCGGGATCTTGATTGTTTTTTCAACATCCGGAAGATAATTCCACATATTGGTATCCACACGTAATGTGCCAATACCGGCTTCTTTGGCCGGAGAAAGAATACGGATAAAGGTTTTTGTCCGTCCGTGGGTCCACACATCCAGGTTTAATTCCCTCTCCCATCGGGGCGTGATCACTTTCATTGTGTAATTGCCATGCAGCGTCTCTCCGCGCATCAAATCGTCTGATTGTTTAATAATATCTTTCGCGGTCAGTCTCTTTGCGCTTGTAGACTCCGTCTCTTGCGCATAAAGAGCAACAGTCATCATTGCAACAAAAACAAACGGCAACACAATATGTTTTCTGTTCATCATTATTAATCAACTAGTAGATTGATATCAGATTGCTCACACACACCATTCACGTTGAGCAGGATAAGATTTGGTGCTTCAGCCACTTTTTCTTCTTTAAGCAGTTTAACGGCAACCGTCACCGCTAGAGCTCCCACAGAAAAAGATCCGGCTGATAACTGAGAGGCGGGACAAGGACGCCCGTCTTCCATAATTTGAAAGGCTTTACTCATGGCTGCAATGACTTCCGGATTAAGATAAGCCCCGATTCGTTCAATGAGAACTTTGAAGTGAAAAACATAAGACATGTCTTTCACCGGCCCTGTCTCCGGCAGATGAAAAACTTTGCGGAAATAACTGACATCAGACTTTGAAGGCGGACAATACATAGCCCCGGCTCCCCAGCCGATACTTAAGGCGCTAATGATCGGTTTGTTTTGCCGGTTGGCTTCATCATGGAGTATGGTAATAGCGTTCAGATCAAGAAAATCAATTGTGTCAAAAATCAATTCAGCCTTGCCGACCAAACTATTAACATTCTCTTCAGAGATCCAATCGGTAATCGGTGTGATATTGATATCGGGATTGATACTGCGCAGTCGGTTGGCCAGAGCTTCCGCTTTTTTGGTACCGACATCCGCTTGTGTGTAGATTTGACGGTTTAGGTTGTGGACTTCAATTACATCACCGTCAATAAGGGTAATATTTTCAAAACCCATCCGGGCAGCGGCCTCCGCAATGGTACTGCCGATACCGCAACCGGCGATTAAAACAGGTGTTGTTCGAATTTTATTCTGAATGTCCTGTGCGATATAATCAATATTCCGGCAAAACAACTGATTATACTTTTCCGACATTTGCTCCCCTTTTTTGTTTAGTTATATCGTGATGATAGACGTTATAGTATTGCGTTTCCATATAGTGTATAAAATCATCCCACAGCTGTTCCTTGTTCACAATGTGAAAACCATAAACGCGTTCACTTTGCCGCCAGATAACTTTACCCACTAATACTACACGTTTTGTGGGGCTGATTTGAAGGAAAATCTTATATTTTTTTCTTAAATCCAGTTTCTGTGTTGTCACCCCATACAAGCCGTTTTCCGAAACGTCTAAAATACGGATAGCATTCTCTTCGGATTCTACCATTTCTGTCTCGGATAATGGAAGAATTGCGCCTTTACAAAAGGTCGGATACCGTCTCGCCTGACGAGCATTTTTTATAGGCTCAATACTCTGGTTATCAAAGAACTCATTAAATTGATCATGAAGAAAGATATCGTAATTTAAAAGCGATAGCTGTTTCTTAGTCAATGTTCCGATAACATCCACCCTCTTTCTGAAGAAATACTTAATTAATTTCGGAGACATGGCTGAGTATGGGGCCTGGTAGTACTCTTTCTTGGGATAGATCAAATTCGGC
>JAGQKQ010000082.1 GCA_020430005.1 Candidatus Omnitrophota bacterium | reverse complement strand
AAAGCTTGCAAGGGCCGAACAGGTAACGATTACTGATGACTTATCCCAAACACAAAATGTGGCCACAGCCGTTGTTGGTCCCATCAAATGCGCTGTTCCTTTGGGCGATGTTATTGACCTCGAAAAAGAAAAAGCCCGCATGAACAAAGAAGCGGAATCTTTACAAAAGGCCATCGATAATCTAGATAAACGCTTAAGCAATAAAAACTTTCTGGAAAAAGCGCCGGTGGACGTTGTCACAAAGGAGAAAGATCGTCTGAGCGAAATGCGTGAAAAACTCAAAAAGTTGGAAAGTGTAATAAAGTAGGGACGTACACCTTTTCCCCCTTTTTATATGCTGCTTTCTAGCTCCCGACGCTTAGAAAAAATATATTTATTGAGCATTAAGACCTAATGACTAAGCACTGAAAAAAGGGGGAAAAGGTGTACGTCCCTAATTAATTATGAAAAAACAGCTGTTAAAGATCATTGATCAAGCTTTACGTGAAGACGTCTACCGCGACGATATTACAACGAATTCTTTGATTCCCGCGCGATCTAAATCACGGGCCAACGTGATTGTCAAACAGAATGCCGTTATCTGCGGAGTCGATATAATGAAGCAGGTCTTTCAAAGGGTTGACAGCACAATTATCTTCCGTAGAATCATTAGAGACGGAACTTTGGTCAGAAAGGGAACTCTTCTGGCTGCTGTTCGGGGTTCCAGCCGTTCTTTATTAAAAGCCGAACGGGTCGCGCTTAATTTTATCAGCCATTTGTCCGGCATTGCGACGGAAACAAACCGTTATGTCAAAGCCGTTCGGCCGTTAAAAACACAAATTCTGGATACACGGAAAACAACACCAGGTCTACGGTTACTGGAAAAATATGCCGTCAAATGTGGGGGAGGGGTAAACCACCGGTTTGATTTGTCTGAAATGGTCATGATTAAGGACAATCACCGCGAAGTCTGTCGTCCCCAAATTTCTATTGCAGAATCGATCCGGCTCATCCGCCGGCGGACGAAGAAGAAAATTGAAGTCGAAGTCGACACGTTAAAACAATTCGACGAAGCGTTAGCAGCAAAACCGGATATCATTTTACTGGATAATATGAGTACCGCGCAAATGAAGACGGCTGTCGCCCGAGTTAAAAAACAAAAATCAAAAGTTCTGCTGGAGGCTTCCGGCGGGATTACTTTAAGAAACATTCGTAAAACAGCGCAAACAGGCGTTCATCGTATTTCGATCGGAGCCTTAACACACACGCACCAAAATATTGATGTATCACTGGAATTTGTGAAATGAAATATCAACCCTACATATTTTTAGCAACTGTCTTTTTGGCCATATCGATGCCGCTACCTGTTTTCGCGCAAGACGATGCTACCGCTGTTGTCGCCGATGGTGTCAATTCTCAAAAAGATGATGACGGTCAATACACAATATTTGATGACAGTTTACTATTAAAAGGGTACGCCAACACGTATCGCGAACTTCCTAAAGACATCATTTTAGAAATGATCAAAGATGATACGCTTAATCCGTTTAAAACGGCCGCGGCCGTAAAAGTATTAAGAGAAGAATATGGCGCCGGCATTGTCAGTAGTGAAAAAAAGGGCGTAGAAAGAATTCTTTTGCGCCGGCTAAGCCGGACGGATTCCGCTTTTGTGCAGGTTCAAATTATGCACACCCTATGTAAAATTGACCGTTACCGTTATTTTCAATCTATGGTACCGGCGCTGATTCAAAAGCTGGATCATTACAACTCAACTGTTAATGAAACCGCCTTTGAAGCCTTAAACGATCTGATTGAAAGCGGCAGCAACCGCGCGCGGGAAGCCCGCATCGTATTTAATACGTTACGAAAAGGCCTTTTTCTGTCCCGAAAACGATTAGAAACTGTTAAAGAACCCGGACCGAAATTGAGACAAAAATTAAAGCTGATCCGCTGGTGTATTAAAATTCTCGGAAATGCCGAACTCAAGCGATTGCCAAAAGAAGTGATTAACCTTTTATAACAAGAGCGGATAAATTATCATAACCGTATAAATTGCATATATTTATTCATTTTGACCTAAACTATTATTTTCTTGCGCAAATAAAAATCTTTGCTATACTATAGCAAGTTTTAATATAGTAAAATTTTACTAGTTTTGGATATTTCATATGTTATTGAATCCACTGACATTTCACACGCCTGATTCCCTGGAAGAGCTGCTGAAACTGCATAGCTCATTGGAAAACGCTAAAATCCAGGCAGGGGGGACGTTTCTCTTAAACTCTCTCAAGCTACTCAAACGCAAGGGGAGTAAAACACCTGAGCATATTATCAGCCTCTATAAGGTACCGGAATTAAAAGGCATTTCAGCGGATGCCAAAGGACTGACCATCGGCGCGGGAACGACAATCGATGAAATCGCGGAAACACCGCTGGAAGGTCATTTTCAAATCCTGCATACCGTTTGCAAAAATATTTCCACACAGCCCATCCGTAACGTGGCCACTATGGGCGGCAATTTAACCTGCCGTTATACATGGACAGAAATGCCGGCCGTCTTAATCGGATTGCGTGGGACCATGATTTTTGTTGATGAAAACGGAACAGCCGAAGAAGTCTGCCCGGAAGAATTTTTTAAGAACGCCGCTAAAACACAGAAAATTCTAAAAGCGGTTCATATTCCCGCTGATGCGGAAGCTTCCGTTGCGTACCGTCGTATACGAAAATCACAGGGCGTTGATATTCCTTTATTATCATTACTCATCAACACACGGATTAAAAATAACCAATGGACCGATACCGTTGTTGCTGTCAATAACTGTACCGCGTTTGCTCAACGTGATTCCAAACTCGAAGAATTTCTTAACGGTAGTAAAAATGAGGCTTCCATAGCGGATGAAGCCCTGAACAATTTGACCGAATCCATTTACGACACCCGCAGCAATGAATATAAACAACATATATTTCGTGTCAGTTTAAAAAGCGCTATTAAAGAAATTGTGACGACGCATAAAGGATAATCATGACGACCTTACATATTAATGGAAAAAAATACCAGCTCGAATTAAAAGGGAATGAAACCCTGCTCGAGGTTTTGCGAAATAATCTCGGATTAACCGGAACCAAAACCGCGTGTGAAGAATCCGAATGCGGAACTTGTACCGTTAATATTAATGGAAAATCAGTGCTCGCGTGTATTACAATGGCCGCGGCTTTGGAAGGGGACCGAATCACAACCATTGAAGGCTTAAGTAACGATGATGTCTTGCATCCATTGCAACAGGCCTTCCTTGATAAAGGTGCCGTCCAATGTGGATTTTGTATTCCCGGATTCATCATGTCAGCTAAAGCATTATTGGATAAAAACCCTGAGCCCACGCGCGAAGAAATTGATTACGCTTTGGATGGAAATTTATGCCGGTGCGCAGGCTATCTTAAAATCATTGAAGCCATCGAAGAAGCCGGCAAAATCATGAAAGAACAGCAGGCTCAAAACTAAAACGATGATCGTAGTACGGTTACGTAGTTGGAAACGTATGAACGTTTAACGTTTCGAGTCGCGCAACCCAAGAACGGAAAAAAACAATGCCAACAAGCACTCACAAACAGAATTATGTTGATCCCGTCGGAAAAAGCGTTCCGCGAATCGATGGCCGCGGCATGGTTACTGGACAAACCAAATATGTCTTTGACGTCAGTTTTCCCAACATGCTTATCGGAAAAATGATCCGTAGTCCGCATCCGCACGCAAAGATTGTTAGCATTGATACATCCAAAGCCGACGCCTTGCCCGGCGTGCGTTCTATTGTAACCGCAAAAGATACCTACAACATCAAATTCGGATCCAACGAATATTTCTTCCCGCACACAATTGATCAGATGGCTCTCGAGGCTGACAAAGTTCGTTATGTGGGAGACGAAATCGGGGCCGTTGCCGCCGTCGATGAAGAAGCGGCTGATGAAGCCTTACGTTTAATCGATATCAAATATGAAATTCTTCCGCATGTTGTCGATGTTGAAGAGGCAATGAAACCGGATGCGCCGATGATCCACGAATCGTTGAATAATATTGCCGTTATTCTGCCGGTCAATTTTGGCAACCCTGAACGTGCGATGAAAGAAGCGGACTATGTCCGCGAAGATAAATTTTACGCCCCGGCCGCTCATCAATCGGCGATGGAACCGCATGTCTGTGTCGGCCAATGGGAAACCTTTACGGATAAAGTCACATTATGGTCGTCCAGCCAGGCACCTTTCAAATGTCGAGAGGCTTTAGCTAAAACATTAAAGATGGATTTGAACGACGTTCGTGTTATTAAGTTGGCTGTTGGCGGCGGCTTCGGTGGAAAATTGGAAATGCTGCCGATGGACTTTGCGGCATGTATGTTATCGAAAAAAGCCGGCGGCTTACCTGTAAAAATTTGTTACGACAGGGAAGAGGAGTTTCTGGCCTCCCGACGGAAACACGGCATGATTTATCGCATTAAGACCGGTGTTAAAAAGGACGGAACTATTGTGGCGATGACAGGCGAGGTTATTGCCGACGGAGGAGCTTACTGCAGTTATGGACCGACCGTTTTAGCCGCGGCCATTATGCGCATCTTTATGGTTTACAAAATCCAGCATTTCCGTATGTCCGGTTACCGTGTCTACACAAATACACCGGTCAGCGGGGCGATGCGCGGCTTCGGCGGAGTGCAGGCCGGCTTTGCCATTGAATCGCATATGGATTTGTTAGCCAAGGCATTGGACATGGACCCGGTCGAATTCCGTCTGAAAAATATTACATCGCCGAACATGACAACCGTAAACAAAATGGTTCTTACAACAAACGGCCTGAAAGAATGTATCGAGAAAGCAACAACCGCCGCCGAGTGGAGCAAAAAACGCGGTAAACAAAAAAATATCAAGCGAGGCATCGGTATCGGAATCGCCGCCGACGTCATGGGTTCCAAAATGTACAAATCGCACGAATCCGCCGGAAGTATCGTGAAAGTGGAAGAAGACGGTTCCGTTTATTTATTCACCGGCGCCGCCGATACCGGACAGGGTTCGAACACGGCCTTATCCCAAATCGCCGCGCACGAATTAGGTGTCAGTTACAGCCGAATCAAATGCAAATCCGGCGACACGGAAATCACACCATTTGATACCGGAAGTTTTGCCAGCCGGGTGACATTCATTTCCGGAAACGCGACCATCCGCGCCGCTAATGACGCGAAAAAACAAATCCTGAATGTTGTGGCTGAAGAATTAAAAATGAACGTTGATGACCTGGATATAAAAGCTGAAGAAGTTATTAACAAAACCAACGGTTCTGTTATAATGGATTTTGATAAGGCTTTAGAGTTGGCATATTCTTTTAACTACGGCCGCCAGATTATCGGCCGGGGAAGTTACAATCCAAAGACAACCCCGATTGATTTTAGAACGGCGGAAGGAAATGTGTCCGGAAGTTACGGCTTTGAAGCCCAAATCGCTGAAGTGGAAGTTGACACAGACACCGGGGAAGTCACGTTACTGGAAATGTGGGACGCCCACGACATCGGCAAAGCGATCAATCCTCAATCCGTTGAAGGACAGATTGAAGGATCCTTGGCTATGGGTATCGGCTATACGTTCCTGGAAAATCTACATTTTGATAAAAAGGGACGTCCGGCTAACGGAAATTTTGCGAATTACCGCCTTCCGCGCAGCATGGGAATACCGAAAATGAATAGTATTCTTGTGGAAACAAATGACCCGGAAGGACCGTTCGGAGCGAAGGGGATGGGAGAAGCATCTTTATTACCGACATCGGCAGCCATCGCCAACGCCATTGAAGATGCTGTTGGTATTCGAATGAAAGAACTGCCGATCACACCCGATAAAATATTAAAGGCCTTAAAAGACAAAGAACTGGACAAAAAAAGCGATGAAAAAAACAACTCTTAAACCATTCATGTTCGTTATTCCACTTGTTCTTTTATGCAGTGCGTGCAGTATTTACCACATTAACTCCGAAGATGTTTCCAGCGATTTCTACTATCCGAAAGCATCCATCAATGATGTTGTTTATATTGAAAACATCCAGGAAAAGCATGAAGTTATCGGATTTATTACCGTTAATACCGAGCGTAACCAGCGTCTTAGCGAAGTCATGCAAAAGTTGAAAAGAGAAGCCGCCATTTTGGGAGCGGACGCCATTACGGATATTAAATCAGACGCAACTGGTCAATGGAAAAAACTACCGGCACAGGAAATTCTCGGTAACGGATACGTGCGGGCCAACTTTACTGCTTCCGCTGTCGTCTTTAAATAATTGATTCGTTATGCCAGCAATTCTCGCAAGGCCAGAAATTCCTCCGGAGTATTAAATGTTTGGACAACACCTTCATCCTCAAAAGGAACAAGATTAACGGCAACATCCTTCCGATGAGCGATCCCATTAATTCCCATTGAATGATCGAGATCCAGAAAGTTTTGCTTAAGACGGGCAGAAAAAAGAGGGGGGTGACCTTTACGATTTTTATAGGTCGGGATCAGAATATCCACATTATCCTTTTGAAATGCATCAATTAATTTATCAATCGTTGCCACTGTTACACACGGGCAATCCACGGGTAACAATAACACACCTTCCGCTTGAGGATTGATATGTTGCAAACCCGTCTTAAAAGATGACGTTTGTCCAAAATTATGATCTTTATTATAGACAGATTTAACCTTTTTATGGTTTAATAGGAAGGATTTAACTTGTTCATGTTGTGCTCCGAGAACAACACAAACTTCGTCCAGATGTGTTTGAACAAGTTTCTTTTGCAAGTATTCAAGCACAGTCTGCTGGTCGTCGATCCTGGCCAAGGCCTTGGGAGAACCAAAACGGGAACTGTGCCCGGCGGCTAATACGATACAGGAAATCATGGATGTATTATTATATACCGCTTAACATTTGTCAAACACCGTCACTAAAATGACGTTAACATTTTCAAGGAGGGATTTGTTTGCCTATTTTAATCGGAATGTTGGTTTTGGTCATCGGTGGTTTAGGTGCGGCCGCATGGCTTTTCATGAAAGATAAAGACTCCATTGAATCTTCCATTGAACAGCTTGATCCCGATCAAATTACTGCGGATATGGTCAACGAAAATGAACCGGCCGCTCCGGCCTTTTCTCCCGGAACTCCAATCAAGGAGGGAAAAGGCTCTGAAAGTCTTTTCGGCAAAATTATGCAAAAGCTCAAATTCGGCAAAAAGGACGAGTTTGATGATGACGAAATCCCGCAGGCGACATCTTTTGAAGATCTTAAAAAAGAAATTTCGTCTCCCAAAGATATGCCTAAAACACATACCTTTGAAACGACTGAAGACGGCCTGAAGAAAAGCGCTCAGCAAAATTCCAATAACCCTTTTAATCGTCCCAAGCCGGACAATATTCCACCACCAACAAATGAACCCGTACCACCCAAAGAAACCACCGATGCTTCTACTGAAGAACAGCCGTCGTTTTCTCCGGGTGAACCCTTAACAGAAGACGAACAAAAAACTTTAGATAGAGAAATCGAGCAATCTATTTCCGATGCTTCACTCCAGGAAAAATACGACCGTCTGGATAAATTATTTAAGGAAAAAAGTGCTGAACTGCAAAAAGCCCAGTCTTCT
>JAGQKQ010000081.1 GCA_020430005.1 Candidatus Omnitrophota bacterium | reverse complement strand
GATTGGCGATATTGATGATGGCGCTAACACACGCATTGTTTTCGCCTGGATTTTTCATCAGTCTAATCTGGCCAAGGGACAACTGGATTTCTTAAGTTTCTTTTCCTATCCATTTTATTTGTTCTATCTGGAAAGTTTTATTCTTGGAGGGTTATTTTTCGCGAATTGTTTTTATATTTATAAAAAAGAATGGGGCAAGTTGTTGCCGTTCGCATTAACCTGTTTTCAAATGCTGATGTTTTCATTCGCGCAGGAGAAAGGCGCGCGCTATATCACGGCGGATTTGCCTTTGATTGCCATTGCGGTTTCTTTTATTGTGGTTGACCTGATACAATCCGCTAAAAAACCGGTTGTCCGTAATGCCATTATCGGATTGATCATTATCATGTTCGGGATTCATGGATATAAATCCTATGACATTATGTGTTTTCATAATGCGTATCAGGAATCCATGGCTGATCTTAGAAAAACAGATAATGATATTAAGGTGGCGTCCTCGCAGTTTATGGTCCAGAAAATACATGCGGCTTCACCTAAATATGTGACTGGACTTCCGCAGCAGGCGCAAGGATTGCTGATTTTATACGCCAACGGATTTCGTTATCTCGTGATTGATCCGCAGGCGTATATTTCTTATACACGTGATGGCCGGCGATTTTCTCCCGAATTAACGGGTTATATGGAAATGGCCAAGAGGGTGATTAAGCCGGTAAAAGTTTATCCGCATTTTTCAGATGAGCTGTTGAAACGATTTGTCCTGGAACATAATGTTAACTTAAGGGAGTCTTTGAATTTTATTCAAAAAAATAAAACAGAACATTACGGTGAGTTAAAAGTTTATGATTTAAGAACGATTATGGTTGTTTTAAAAGAATTACAGCAAAGAAAGGTGCAAGGGATTTGATATGAAACGATGGATTGTTTATTTGTCAGTGGTATTGATGATTGCCGGCTGTGCCCGTCAAGAAACGGAAATGGCAAAATATAGTGAAATGCGTACGATGATGGGGACCTTTGTTCGGATTGATGTGTGTGAAACCAAACCGGATATTGCGACGAGGGAGGCTGCTTACGCGGCCGTGTGGAAAAGGCTGGAAGAGATTGCCTGGCGTATGAACGTTTTTGATGAACGCAGTGATGTCACGAAGGTGAATGAAGCGTATGAACAGCCTGCTCAGATCGGAACAGACACATATGATGTTATTCAATCGGCGATTAAGTACAATAGCATTTCTAACGGAGCTTTTGATATTACTGTATGGCCACTTATTCATTTATGGAAAGAAAATGCCAAGGCTGGTCGTCTGCCGGAAGAGTCGGAGGTTATTACTGTGATGGAGGCCTTGGGGCCGGACAATCTTTTGATGATGCCGCCGGATCGTGTTCAACTTCGTCATCCGGAAACAAAGATTGATTTAGGCGGTATTGCCAAAGGATACGCGGTCGATGAGGCGGCACGTATTTTACGGGAGCACGGCATTGAACGTTTTTATATTGATGCCGGAGGAGATCTTTATGTAGGAGGCTTGAATTGCGCCGGGGAATCCTGGAAGATTGCGATTCGTAATCCTTATTCTGAAAAGACACCGTTAACGATTGTGTCGGTTTCGAACCAGGCCGTAACGACATCGGGAAATTATGAGCAGTATCTAAAGGTAGAAAACAAATCGTTGTCCCATATTATTGATCCGAGAACCGGGCACCCTCAGGAACATGTTGTGAGTGCCACGATGATTGCCCCAACGGCTGAGGCTGCCGACGCGTTGTCCACGGCATTGTCGGTATTAGGGGAAGAAGAAGGATTAGTTCTTGTGGATACTCTTGGTGAAGACTATGCCGGCCTGATTTTAAGCCTGCAGGAAAACGGAAATCCCCGGGAATTCCGTAGTAAAGAATTTAAGAAATTTGAATTAAAACAATAGGATTTTGTTATAATACATTTCTATAAAAGGAGTACGCATTGGAGAACACATCTACAAAGCAGCAAGAAACAACATACACATTTGAACGTTTCCGTTCTGACATTTTTCAATATGACACTGTCTATAAAGATGATGTAACGGATCAGCAATATTTTGGATTTCCGATTGAGCCTATTCTGGCTGTTGAGAGCTCGCTGTTGTCCAATACGGCAAAAAGTATTGCTTATCTTTCCATGGAGTACGGTATCGCGCCGAGTATCTATAATTCCTTCCAGTTAACCAAACCAATGGACAATAAGAATAATTTCTTTACTCATGAGGTTTTTTCCAACCAATGGTTGTGCGATTATCTTTTTAAAATCAAGACCGACAAAATGCTCGATATTCCGATTTATGGAGGCGGGCTGGGCGTGTTGGCCGGTGACAGCATGAAGAGTGCAGCGGACTTGGGTTTTTCCATTGCCGGTATCGGTATTCTGTGGAACAAAGGATATTTCAAACAAAAGTTCTGGTATAAACACGGACAAATTCCTGAAGAGTTAATGTGGAATCCGAATAGTTATCCGGGATTGGTTCCGCTCAATAATATTGTTGAAATCACAACAAAAGAAGGCAATATCAAATTACGATTATGGAAGTATTATGTGTATAGTTATGACAAAAAGAGCGCCTGCCCGATTATTCTTTTGGATTCCAACTTGCCGGAAAATCCTGAGCATTTTCAAAAACTGACCGATCAGTTATATCGCAGTGATGATGTGTGGTGGAAGATCCTGCAACGGGCGATTTTGGGGATTGGTGGAATTAAGGCCCTTGAAAGTCTTGGATATAATATCGATATTTATCATTTGAATGAAGGTCATGCCGCTTTTGCTTTCCTGGAAAAATATCTTCAACTGACGGATAAGGTTCATTTGGACGCTTTGAAAAAGTCGTTTGCTTATACCTGTCATACGCCGGTGGAGGCTGGGCACGACCGGTTTCATATGAATGATGTGAGCCGGATTTTGACCGAACCGTATAGTGAGGCCGCTAAACTTTTTGGTAAGGAAAAGGAAAAAGATGATTTAATCAACCTCACGTATATTTGTCTTAACAATTGTATGAATATTAACGCCGTTGCGCAAAAACACGGAGAGATTACGCGGCTTCAGTTTCCGAAATTTGCGTCAAAAGTTAAGGCGATCACAAACGGCGTGCATTCGCATACGTGGATTTCACAGAGCTTCAAAGATTTGTTTAATAAATACCAGCCGGTTCTTGGGAATTGGGAAAACACACCGGAGAATCTGGAAAAAGTAACGCAGTTAAAAAATGATGAAGCTTTCCGTAAGGATATTTTTGAGGCGCACCAGATTAACAAACGCCAGCTCATGAATATATTGCGGCATTGGCAGGTGGATGAGAATGTGCTTACGATCGGTTGGGCAAGACGTATTGCCGGATACAAGCGGCCGGCGTTGATCTTCCATGATGTCCAGAAGATCATTCAAATCGCACGCGATATCGGGCCCATTCAGATTATCCTGGCCGGAAAGGCGCACCCTAATGATAATATCGGATCGGCACATATCGATGAAATTCTGGACCATATTGATCAGCTTAATGCTTATAATGAAATTGTTAAGGTTTTAATTCTGGAAAATTATGATACCTATTTTGGAAAGCTTTTAACCAATTGTGTCGACGTCTGGTTGAATAACCCCTTACCGCCATTTGAAGCATCGGGAACGAGCGGGATGAAAGCCATTTTAAACGGCGTGCTTCAGTTGAGTACACTGGATGGCTGGGTCGTGGAAGCGGCCGATAAAGATATCGGCTGGATTTTCGGATTCCAGCATAAAGGGTCGGATATTGGAACGGAGCAAGATCTTCGCCTTGATGAAGACTCCAAAGCGTTGTATGATAACCTGCGAGAAGCAGCCGAACTTTATTATCAAACCAACAATAAAGGGGCGGTAAATCTGAAAAGTTCCTGGATTGATAAAATGATCAACTGCGTTCAGCAGGGTGGCTTTTTTAATACTCAGCGTATGTTAAAAGAATATAACAATTCTATGTGGCACATTTTTAAATAAACGGAAAGAGGCGGGTGTGAAACAGTATTTAGAAATGGTCGAGTACGTTTTGGCCAATGGTGAAAAAAAACAAGACCGGACCGGAACAGGAACAATTTCAGTTTTTGGTTATCAGGCGAAATATGATTTGCGGGAAGGTTTTCCTTTGTTGACAACCAAGAAGGTGCTGTTTTCAGCGGTTGTCTGGGAGTTATTATGGTTTCTTAAAGGGGCAACTAACATTAATGATAATCTTAAAGAGCATACACCGATTTGGAATGCCTGGGCGGATAAGGACGGAAATTTAGGTCCGATTTATGGTTATCAATGGCGGAGCTGGGAAAAATTTGTTCAGGATGAAAATACAGGAGAATATAAAAAGACGTCTGTTGATCAGATTAAAAATGTCATTCATATGATTAAGAATAATCCGGATTCCCGCCGTTTAATTGTTAGTGCCTGGAATGTAGCCGATATTGATAAAATGGCCCTGCCGCCGTGTCATTCGTTTTTCCAGTTTTATGTGGTCAACGGCCGTCTGGACTGCCAATTATATCAGCGCTCGGCTGATATTGCGCTCGGTGTTCCGTTTAATATTGCCAGCTACGCCTTATTATTATCTATGATCGCCCAGGAGTGCCGGTTGGAGCCGGGAATTTTTGTTCATACGCTGGGGGACGCGCACATCTATGAAAATCACATCGAAGGTTTAAAGACTCAACTTAAACGCACTCCCAAGAAACTTCCGCAGTTAAAAATGGCGGACAAACCTGTTTTAGAAATGCAATTCGAAGATATTGAATTAATAAACTACGTCCATGATGAGTTTATTAAATTTCCGATTGCCGTCTGATTTTGATGAGAGAGTTCAATATAATTTTGGCTATGGATGCCGCAAGAGGAATCGGGAAGAAGGGTTCCTTGCCATGGCATTTACCCGGGGAACTAAAGCATTTTAAGAATGTCACGACACAGGTTGATGATCCCCAGAAAAAGAACGCTGTCATTATGGGGCGTAAAACATGGGAGTCTATTCCTGAAAAGTTTCGCCCTTTACCGGAGCGTTTTAATATTATCTTAAGCCGGAATCCTGATTTTGTAAGCCCTGGGGGTGTTTTAGTCTTTGATAATTTTGAGCGGTCTTTAGAGTTTCTCGATTCTTCCGGATGCCGAAAAAATATTGAAAAGGTTTTCGTTATTGGCGGGGCCCAAATTGTTACGGAAGCCGTAAAGCATCCATTATGTCAAAGAATTTATCTGACGCATCTTCAAAAGAGGTATGATTGTGATGTTTTTTTCCCGGACTTTGAAAGCCGGTTTGATTCTGTTTCTCAGGGGGAAGTTGTTCAGGAAGAGCAGGAGCGGTATTATTTTGCGGAGTATGAGCCTAGAAAATGACTTTTTTCGGCCTCTCCGGCAGATCAGAAAAATAGGTCATTTTTTGAAGTTGGGCTGTTTTTGGGGCAAAAGAATTTTCTAAAAAAGAAAGCGTTTTCTTTTGCTAAATTAAAAAGTCAGCTAAATAGTTGATATTCAATAAAATATGGCTTATTATAGTACGTGTTTTCTAAGTGTTTTATAAGTGGTCACTTTATTGTTTTTTATAAAGAATTCCGTCATACTTGTAATAGGTGGCGTTTATGCTGAATAAGCTAAACAATAAAAAGAATATCCTTTTAGTGGATGATGACCGTTCTGTAACCCAGATGTTATCCATGCTTTTGGAAACGCGTGGTTACGGCGTCAATGTTGTCCATACCGGTGGAGAGGCTATCGACACTGTTTCTCAGGATGTCGATCTGATCCTTCTGGATTTGGTTCTGCCGGATACGGAAGGCTTTGAACTGTGCCGCAGGCTCAAAGAAGATGAGAGTACGGCCGGTATTCCTATCATTATCCTCAGCGCCAAATTATTGTCCGGTGATATTGTTGAAGGGCTTTATCTGGGGGCTGATGATTATCTGACAAAGCCATTTGAATACGAAGAATTAGTCGCGCGCATGGAAGCAGTTATCCGGCGCGCTTCTTTATTTAAGAATGGCAGTCTCGCTTCTAAAGGAGAGGAAGCCATTATCCGGGAAATTCGTCATATTATCGACGAGGCCCTGATTATTCCATTTTTCCAGCCGATTTTTTTATTGGAGCCTTTAACGGTTTACGGTTTCGAGGCGTTATGTCGTCCGCAGACGCAGAGTATGTTGGCCTCGCCGGAATTACTGTTTAAGGCGGCTATTCAATTCGGGTTTTACCAGGAGTTGGAAATCGCTTCATGGGATAAGGCGCTCAGTTATGCGTATGAGCATATTACAAAGGAAAAAATATTTTTAAATTGTAATCCTTATCTCGTCGAAGGCGCGCGTTTCACGTCCATTAAAGATCTATTCGCGAAGTCCAACATTTCTCCGCAAAACGTTATTCTGGAAATTACAGAACGTTCCGCGATTTCCGATTTTGAAGTTTTCTACAAACATCTTAATAAGTATCGGGAGCATGGTTTTAAATTTGCCGTGGACGATGTCGGGGGCGGGTATGCCAGTTTGGAATCTATTGTCGAAACAAAGCCCGAAGTCGTTAAGATTGACAGACATATTATTACGAATCTATACAAAGATGATTTTAAGAAGAGTATCGTGAAATTTATCGTTGCGTTTTGTCGCGAGAATAATATTATGTCGATTGCCGAGGGAATTGAAACTCGGGAGGATTTAGAAATTGTTAAAGAACTTGGTGTGGATGGCGGTCAGGGATATTACTTATACAAGCCGTCTCCGCACATTAACTTTGACGACATCCGGCAAACGATTGAAACAATTACCCGCCCAGCCTAATTTTTTCCTTATTCACAGTTAAACTATTTTCAATAGAACCTTTTTGTATTAAGATACCTTTATGTCTTTTCTAACTAAATTTCTTGAAATCTTTATTCACTACTGTCTGGAGGTCTGGTGGGTTTTGGCCATCGGCTTTCTTATTAGTGGATTAATCAGTCAGTTTATTTCCACCCATTTTGTCGAAAAATATCTGGGACAAAAGGGAATAAAGCCTATTATTCTGTCTGCGATTGTCGGGGTGTTTCTCCCGGTCTGTTGTATCGGTTCGTTACCCGTCGCCAATACGCTATGGAAAAAAGGGGCCCGTTTGGGAGCGGTTCTGGCTTTTCTTGTAGCCACGCCGGCGACATCGGTATCCGCGTTATTGATGACATTGAAATTTATGGGATTGGAATTTACCTTGTTTTTATCTTTGGCGGTTATTGTCATGGCCCTGATTCTGGGATTTATTTGTGAGTGGATACCGGTTGAGATATCGCGGAAAGAAGAGAAAGCGGAGGAGAAAAAATCATGTTGTCATCATGATGCTCATTCCGAGCCACAAGACATATCTGCTGTTAAAAAAATTCAGGCCGCGTTTAAATATGCGTTTATTACACTCCCGAAGGAAATGGGTTTTGAGATTCTACTTGGTTTGATGCTGGCCAGTTTGCTCATGGCTGCGCCGGTTATCCAGCAGTTTATTCAAGACTATTTGACAGGAATTGTCGGCTATATTTCGGTGACGGTTATCGGACTAATCTCCTATGTTTGTTCTACGGCCAGCGTTCCTATGGCGGATGCGTTCTACAAAAGCGGGATGAGTGCCGGACAAGCGATGTGTTACTTGCTGGTAGGACCGATTACCAGCCT
>JAGQKQ010000080.1 GCA_020430005.1 Candidatus Omnitrophota bacterium | reverse complement strand
CTACAAAATTTGATGTTTCTATTCTACCTGATATATAGGGGGGGTTCAAGCTGAAATGAATTAATAATATTTATATTATTGATCATTATTATTATAGATACCAAAGGCACAGACACGGTTCCGTCCCTGTTTTTTCGCCCGATAAAGCGCCCAATCGGCCTTATCAATAAGCTCTTCCATGCTTTTTCCATCTTCATCAAACACAGAAATACCGATACTCACCGTTATTCGGACCTGTGTATCGTACGCATGAATAACAGCTTCTTCCACAGCGCAGCGAATACGCTCGGCTACATAAAGACCACCTTTACCATCTGTATCGGGCAAGACAACACAAAATTCCTCTCCTCCATAACGCCCGGCGATATCAATTTCACGAATATTCTCCTTAATCAATCCTGCCACTTCGCGCAAAACCTGGTCTCCCGTCAAATGCCCGTACTGGTCATTAACCGGTTTAAAATGATCCACATCCAGCATTAAAAAGGAAGTTTTTGTTTTGCGGGACTGAGCCCGTTTTAATTCTTCCACAAACCGCTCACCCAAATGACGGCGCGTAAACAATTGAGTCAAGCCATCCGTTATTGCAATGCGCTCAATCTCTTTATAAAGTTTTACCCGGCGCAAGGCCAAAGCAAACTGGTTTCCCAAAATCGTAACAATTTCATGCTTCTTGGGATGCACACCCTTAACGACAAGATACCCAACCTTCTCTTCTTTACTTTTAAGCGGAAAAACAAAGGCCTCTTGGGATACCTGAAATTTTTTTAAGTCCTCCGACAAAGGATCCAACAGCAGACATTCCTGAAAATTTACGTGCTCTCTTAATTTTCCCTGAAAAATGTCAAAGGCCGTTTTTTCATCCAGACTTTTTGTAATATCCTTGGTAATTTCATAAAGTGTAAAAATACGGTGCGTTTCATTAGCGAGAAGATTTTTCTCTGCGACAAGCTCGTTCTTTTTATCCACCCGACGCTGATGGGCCCTTTTCATATCATCCGTTTTTAAGTCGAGATCTTTTTCCATGCGCTGGGCAATTCTTCCCGTGCAATAAACAACCAATCCCGTATATAAAATAAGAATTAAAAGTAGTATATCCATATTAAAAACTTTCTAAACAGCGCATACCGCGTTCCGTCCTTTTTCCTTTGCCCGATAGAGCGCCTCATCTGCTCCCCGGATTAATTCATCTTTTGTCTGGGCATCTTCAGGAAAAGAAGCAACTCCAACAGAAATCGTGATGTGTGTTTTTTCCCTTCTGAGAAGAATGGTCTGCTCTGCTACCTTTTTTCGAATGGCTTCCGCTTTTTTGACAGCTTCTTTCTTGGAACAGTTCGGCAGAAGAACGGCAATTTCTTCTCCTCCATAACGACATACCAATACACCCGGTTCATTGAAAAACTGTGCGAACATCATTCCAACGGTACGTAAAACAATGTCTCCGGCAACATGACCAAACTTATCGTTATATTGTTTAAAATGATCCAGATCGACCATCAGAAAGGACATATCACTTTTTTCCTGCATATGACGGTAAATTTCTTCGGAAAAACGGTCTATCAAATACCGGCGCAGATACAACCCCGTCAAACCATCCTTCACAGCCAGCTGCTCAACCCGTCGATAAAGCTGCGCATTTTCAATAGCAACCGCCCCCAAATCGGCAACCGTTTTTAAAAGCCGCAAGTCTTCCGTATTAAAACTCCTGGAATGCGGACTATCAACCCTGATAAGACCCAACGCCTTGTTTCCCACCATTAAAGGCGTACTGATTAAGGATCGGATAATCCTTTTATCTTCCGTCTTAATTTTATCAATATCAAACCGATAATCACTTCTGGTATCTTCAATTAGAAGAGACTTTAGAGTTTTGACAACGTACTGATCAAACTCGTCACCTTTTTTATCCTTTAAGTTAACTCGCATCTGTCCTTTTTGTGACGAGGAAATACCTAACTCCCCTGTCTTGGAATGAAACAGATACAAAATAATTGTTGTTTCTTTATTTCCGAACAGAACATGCACCTCTGAGGACAGCGTCTTGGATGTATCTTCTAATGTTAAACACAAACTAAGACGTTCCGTTACACCTTTTAAATGAGAATAACTGACAATCTTCTGACGGAAGGCTTCAATATTACGCTTCTCATGATCAATATCAGCCTCAACGAGATTAATATGTTCACGGTAATCCTGGACTTCCAACAAAGATTCCGCGCGTCTTCTGGAAAGGTTTGTTCTTAGCGGAAAAAGAAAAATGATACAAACAATGAGGGCGATGACTAAGTGGATAGAAAAAATGGGTTTGAAAAATATGGCGTAGAGAAAAAACAACACCAAGGGAACGACTAAAATAGAAAGGGGAAGAAAATAGGAATTAAATAATGGTCTTCTCGGTATCTTTATCAAAAAAGTGCACCTTACTCATGTCAAAAACAATATCCATGTCTCTATTGACCTCTGGCCTGTTATGGGCTCCAACACGTGCAATAAACTGGTTTTTTCCTGAGTTAAGATATAAGTACACTTCCGAACCTAGCGGTTCTACAACTTCACAAGCGGCCCGGATCGTATTGTCAGGAGTGGACTCCGACACAAAAAGCTTATCATAAATATCTTCGGCCCGTATTCCAAAAGTCACCTCTTTGCCCTCATAAGGGGCCAAAATTTTATGCATATCCTCGACGATCTTGACTTGAAATTTACCTTCTTCAAAATAATATTTTCGCTCTTTTTTAATAATACGTCCATCCATCAAATTGATCGGTGGCGTTCCGATAAAGCTGGCGACAAACTTATTCGCCGGTTTATCATAAATCGTCATCGGATCGGCACACTGCTGAATTTTTCCCTGATTCATAACGCAAATCCGGTCGCCCAATGTGAGCGCTTCCGTTTGATCATGCGTAACATAAATGAATGTTGTTTGCAAACGCATACGGAGTTTATGGATTTCTGTCCGCATTTGGACACGGCGTTTCGCGTCAAGATTACTTAAAGGCTCGTCAAACAAAAAGGCAACCGGCTTACGCACAATGGCCCGCCCTAGTGCAACACGCTGGCGTTCTCCCCCGGATAATTCTTTTGGTCTGCGGTCGATCAAATTCTTGATACCCAGAATTTGAGTTGCTTCCGCGACACGTTTTTTAATTTCATCTTTGGGATATTTTCTGAGGCGTAAACCAAACGACATATTTTCCGCGACAGTCATATGCGGATACAACGCGTAATTTTGAAAAACCATCGCGATATCGCGATCTTTGGCAGGAACATTGTTAACTTCTCGGTCACCGATCCAGATTCTTCCTTCTGATATTTCTTCCAGTCCGGCAATCATACGCAAGGTGGTTGATTTACCACATCCTGAAGGGCCAACAAGAACCATAAATTCTTTATTCTCAATCCCCAGGTTAACGGAATCAACGGCTTTTGAATTACCTTTATAAATCTTTGATACGTCTTTTAAACTGATTTGGGACATAATGATAAGTCTCTGTTAAATTTAAGTTTAGTTCAATATCATATAGAAAAACGCTTTAAATTGCAATGAATTTATTCTGTCTTCACGCTGCGATGAAATTGAGAGTAATCGACCAGCCTGGAGATGGTTTCCTTCATATCCTTGCGGTGAACGATCATGTCAATCAAACCGTGGGCCAGAAGGAATTCCGATCGCTGAAACCCTTCAGGAAGCTTTTGACGGATCGTTTGTTCGATAACTCGCGGACCTGTAAAACCAATCAGCGCATTGGGTTCAGCCATAATGACATCACCGACGCCAGCAAATGAAGCCATAATTCCCGCCATCGTTGGGTTAGTTAAAACGGAAATATGCAGTAATCCGGCATTGCCGTGTCTGGCCAAAGCGGCACACGTCTTGGCCATTTGCATTAAAGAAAAGACACCTTCATACATCCGGGCCCCGCCGCCGGAACCGGAGACAATGATTACAGGAATTCTCTGTTGTGTCGCGTATTCAACCGCGCGTGTAATACGCTCCCCGACAACCGATCCCATCGACCCCATGATAAATCGCGAGTCCGTTACGGCAATCGCTATCGGGCTGCCGTTCATTTTGCCATGTCCCGTTAAAACAGCATCCCGTAAACCGGTGGCCTTACGGTCTCCCTCAATTTTTTCCTTATAAGTTTTCGGTCCTTTGAATTTCAAGGGATCGACAGAAAAAAGCTCCGCGTCCATTTCCACAAAACTTCCTTCATCAATGAGAAGATTGACACGCTCCTTCGCCGTCAGTGTCATATGAAAAGAACACTTTGGACAGACATTAAGGTTGGATATCAACTCTTTCTTATAAGTCAAATTCCCGCAGTCGGTGCATTTAATCCACAAACCTGCGGGAATTTCTTTTTTCTTAACCTTAACAAGGGTATATTTTTTTCGACCGAATATTGCCATAAATTCAACCTTATATTTTCCGTTAATCGGTTACGTAACTTAAAACGTAAAACGTATTTCGAATAACGTGACGATAACCGTAAAACGATAAACCTTTCGCGCTACGTAACCGACCAACACTTGAAATCAGTCCATTTTATAAACGGTCAAACCGGAAAGAACTTTCGGATAAAAATAAGTCGTCTTCGGAGGCATACGCTCCCCGTTTAAGGCAATTGCCTTTAACTGGGATATCTTAACGGGGTTCATAATAAATACGGCGTCCGCCTCTTTAGCGTCGACCATTTCTGTTCCCTCGTTCATATTCTTTGTATAAATAATATCTTCCGACGCCAGTCCGACCTTATCAAAAATAAAATACTTCAGAATTGTCGCGTCCAGACTTTTATAGTCGGAAGAGCCTTCTTCAATATGCTCATTGATCAATAACTTATTTTTCAGTCTTAGCAACTTGATTCCTTCTTTTGTATACAAACCAAAAGCATGTTCATTCTTACCGGCCTTAGCCAAAAGAATCAACAATTCTTGCTTCCCTTTGACTTTATCAATACGAAAATATTCTTCCAGAAATTCCAAATCTTCCGGGAATTTTTTTACAATCCGGTGCATCGGAAAAATCTGTAAATCCTTGGAATCCAGATTTGTAAAGTATGTCATTACGTAGTTGAATGATTCCCGGCCATCGCTGTTGGGTTTCCGGCTTAATCGCTGTTGACGATACTGACACGCCGTTTTATAACGATGATGTCCGTCGGCAATAAAAAGCGGCTGGCCCTGTACGGATTCTTTAATATCCTGAATAAGTTTTGGATCGTCCAATCGCCATAATTTGTGACGAACCCGATCTTTATCTTCAACGTCAATAAGAGGTTTTGTCATGGAGATATGCTTACCAAAGATTTTATCAACCTTTTTCTGCTTATCGGAATAACAAACAAAAATAGAACTGAGATTGGAATTAAGTGCTTTGGTTAACCGGAAACGGTCGTTGACAGCGTAATCGTGCGTGTTTTCGTGCGGGTGAACAGTAGAATCCTCTTCGTCCTCTAACTCCAGAAGAGAAACAAAACCCATACGGCTGTGTTTCTGACCCATGATTTTAAATTCCTGTTTATAAAAATATAAACTGTCCTTTTCATCCTGGACCATAACACCCTTCTTAAGCCATTCTTCAAAAGTTTTCTGAGCCCGGGTGTATTTATTATTATCTTTATTATCGTTGGCTTTATCTTTCGCATAATCAATATGCGTAAAATTATACGGGCTTAAGTTATGATAATACGTCTGCTGTTCGTCCGTAATAACATCGTAAGGCGGAGCAACAACTTTGTTTAAATCCTTAACTTTGTCCACGTTATAGTAAACTGCTTTGAAAGGTCGTATTGTTGACATTTCTACTACTCCTCTTCGCCATTAACAGGTTGCTTATATATTTAGCGCTGTCTTTTTCACCACACAACCTGTTAAGTCACACATCGAATCACGATCGCAACTTGTTTTTCTTAATTAAATTTCCTCGCACCCAATAAATCCACGCTCCCAGCATTGCACCCAAACTGTCTGCCAGAAAATCGGCCGCGCTTGAGTTCCGTCCCGGCACAAAGGATTGGTGATATTCATCACTCAGTCCATACAAAATAGCTAAAAATATAGCACAAATATAGAGTAACCGCCAGTCTGAGCCGTCCCGTGCGGTACCAAAAACAGCTCTTGTGGTCAAAAACCCTAGAATCGCATACTCTATGGTATGGACGACCTTATCAATGTTGGGGATATCCCAGGAAATTGAGGCATTAGGCTGTCCAGATACATAGAAGATAATACCAGAATAAAGAATGACTGGAAACCAAAATCTAAGAAAATTCAACATCCCGTTTCCTTTTAAAAAATCCTTAAGTCGACGTGGAAGATTCAGTATTGTCAGACTTTTTTGTTGAAGTGGAAGTCTTTTCTTTTGAAGACGTTATATCTTTTTTAGGCTCGCTTTTGGTTTTGTAGTCCGTTTCATAAAAACCTGTTCCTTTAAAAATAATTCCGCTCCCTGACCCTATCAACCGATGCAGCTTGATTTTCTTACACTTCGGACATTTTCGTAATTTCTTGTCTGTCATAGACTGAATAATCTCAAATCCATGACCGCATCCATCGCATTCATACTGATATGTTGGCATTATTTAAAGACCTTCTTTATTTTATCTTTAATCGATTCCGGTTTGGACGAAATATCCTCACCGCTTAAATGGGCAAAATCTTCCAGCAATTTTTTCTGTTCCTGATTTAATTTTTGCGGAACCTGAATCATAACCTTAGCATATTGATCACCATGATGGTGGTGACTGTGAAGATCCACCATACCCTTTCCCCGCAAGCGGAAAATTTTTCCACTCTGCGTTCCAGCCGGGATTTTCATGGTGACGTTGCCCCCTAAAGTCGGCACGGACACTTCACTTCCTAACGCCGCCTTCACAAAACTCACCGGAAGGTCAATATAAATATCGATACCATTCCGTTTAAATGTTGCATGCTCTAAAACATGGATATAAAGATAAAGATCCCCGGCGCCATCTTTTCCGATTTCTCCCTCATTACGAACACGCAATTGAGAAGAATTATCCACTCCGGCCGGAATATTCACATCAATAGTACGCGTTATCTTTACCGCACCTCGGCCATGGCATGTCGTGCAATGTTCTGTAATAATCTGACCGCGTCCTCCGCAAGACGAACAGGTTTGCTGCATCCGGAAAAATCCACTGGCCATCATTACCTGCCCATGCCCTTTGCATGTATCACAGGTTTTCATAGCCTTCCCGTCTTTCGCGCCGGTCCCATTACACGGTTTGCAATATTCGTTCCGCGGAACTTTAATTTTCTTTTTAACCCCCTTATAGGCTTCTTCCAGAGTTAAATCGACCTCATATTGAATATCCGCGCCGCGCTGTACCCTTTGACGTCCACCACCGCCGCCAAAAAAATCAAACCCGGAGCCACCGCCACCACCGCCGAAAAACTGACTAAAAATATCGCCCAGACCGGAATCACCAAATATACTGCTAAAATCAGCTCCACGGAAAATATCATCCGATGTAAAATTCTGATCTATACCGGCATGACCGTATTGATCATACATTTTCCGCTTTTTGGGATCGGATAAGACACCGTAGGCCTCGGAAATTTCTTTAAACTTTTCTTCCGCTTCTTTTTTCTGATCTTCCTCAACACGATCAGGATGATACTTAAGAGCGAATTTGCGGTAAGCTTTTTTAATTTCCGGCACCGACGCGTCTTTGGCAACACCTAATATTTCGTAATAGTCTTTTTTCATTATCTAGTAACCCAGCAACCCTGAGACCCAGGAACCCAGTGGTTTTAAAGGTCACTGGGGTTCAGGGTCACCGGGACTCTTAAT
>JAGQKQ010000007.1 GCA_020430005.1 Candidatus Omnitrophota bacterium | reverse complement strand
GGTATATATTGTATTACTATTACTTTATATTTATATTGCGGGGTATTATATATGGAGCCGGAACTTATCGCAACCACAAAATTTCCTCTAAAAGTATGGCTTAATACAGCGCCAAATGAATCAAAAATGTGTTGACCAAACAAACCAGGGAATAGATCCCGTAATATCCTAAAAAGAAACATCGCAGGTACTTATACCTCTTCAACGCGTCCATCCCTTTCAGAATCAAATAAAAGACCAGCGGGGCCATAAACAGGGTCACACGCTCACCGGTAAAGGGATATTTTCTCAAGATACCAAAGACAATAAGCTCAAAAAATAGCACAAGGGCCAGTGTATCCAGACGATAGATTCCTCCCCGGTCTTCCTTAAAATACCGAAAACCATAATAAAAAATGGCAAAAAGAAAAAACGGCATAAAAATGACTGAGGCCTGAACAAACGCCTTATTGGTTCCATTCCAATACGTTACAATCTTCTTAATCCCTTCAAAGAATGGGTCGAGAAAGGCCAGGACCGAACTGGTATCCAAAAAGGAACCGTTCCAGTACTGATAATACCCCTTGTAGTACATAAAATGTTTTAAATCGACATGATAAAGAGCTATTAAGGACAAAGCAATGGCTACTATATTTAAGATCAACAGCGTAACACATTTCTTGTTCTTTAAAGACATCACCAGAAAATTATACGCGCTAATCCACATCACGAAAAATCCGGCGTAGGAAAAAAAGACCAATGTTGGAAGCGCTATGGCAGCTGCGATCATGAACCTATTGGGCTCAGACATCTCCCGACAACGGTATTGATACCGGAAAAATAACGCATAAACGGCAACGACCAAAACATCCATGGCGTATGGCTTTAGCTCCGCGGCATAATAGGTTAAACGGTAACTGCAGGCAAACGACAAAACCAGCAGCGCTAAAACCGGACCAGCGGAAAATTCTTTCTGATAAAGTTTAAACCAAATCAAAAAGGCCGCCAACATGGCAATAAGCGCAAAAAAGCGCAAGGCCAACACATGATTGCCAAAGGGCGCGGAAAAAATTGTAATCAAGAAAAGATGAATCCGCGGAAACGCCTGATGGGTTTTCAACGGGCCGAAGATTTCCATCGGCTGATACGTTGCAATACTCTGAAAAACATAATCTTCATCCAGCCAGAGCGGCCGTTGAGAAAAATAGTGAAGCAGACACTGCCCCACAAAAAGAATACAGAGGATAATAACAATCTTACGCCACATATTTAAGGGCTAGTATAACAGAGAAACTGGAATGAAGATACTGGAATTCAAAAGACCTGCCCTGACCATTATCCCATGTCATTCCCGCGTAGGCGGGAATCCATATAATTTAATATTGTTACGAAAGATTGCTTCGTCACTACATTCCTCGCAATGGACACTTCTTGGTAGTCGTGTCATTGCGAATGAGCGGAAGCGAATGTGGCAATCTTCACTGAGATTACGTCACTACGCTCGTAATGACACAAAGGCGCAGGAATGACATAACTTAAATTTGGCTTTGAAGCTTACGGTCGTACACAGACACTTTGCGGTCATAGGCATCTGGACTATCATATCCGATGTTTGAATCGTCTTCTGTGTCTGTCAGACCAAGGAGTAACGGGAAGTTGCTAACCGGTGTGACATTGATAATGACCGGCACAAACCCTTCCACATTAATTTGCTGTAAAGGCTGCTGGGATACCGGCAATGGAATACCGTTACTATCCCGGCGGATCTCAAGATTTAATGAGGCCGGATTAAGGTCAATCCCCCCGACGGCTTTGTCATTGAATTGATTGAGCTTATCTGCCAGCGCCTTACCAACTTGATGGGCATTTTTTATTAAAATAACATCTGCCTGGCTGGTATTATCTCGATTAACTATTAAATTTTCTGAATAATCAATCATCCTATTTTGCAGACGTCTTAATGTTTCTTTATAGTCTGATAAATTATCCTTATTTATCTCTCCATTTTCCAATGCCAACGATATGTCATTTATGGCATCATAAATCGCTTCCAAACTAAGATTTTCTAAACTAATATCAACTGTATTATTAATATCAGTAAAACTTTCCGTTAATGATTTATTTAACCGATAAGCATTCTTTACCAGCCCTTCATTAATCTTATCTGCCTGATCCTGCACTTTAAGGTTAACGAAAAGATCTAACATTTGACGCCGCTGGTCACTCAACTCTTCAATATAATATTCAATATTATTTTTATTAACCTTTCCATTTTTATAATCGAGCGCGATGGCATCCAAGGCTGTGTAGATCTCTTCCAGGTTGACATTTACATCTTGAATCAACATGGCCCGATCTGATTTACTATCCGGATTAAAATTATTCTTAAGTGTATTTTCCATAATCACCTTTGCTTTTTCAAAAGCTCTTATAAAATCTATAATATCCGCATTTCCTACAGAAACCCCCATACTCTGAACATAGCTCTCACCCTGACCTTCTTCGTCCCCCGGCACAAAAATATGGTTGATATTCACATTAGAATTATCACTCTCTAATATATCCATAACTTCAGACATTAGTTCTGATGAAATTTCAAGCATAAAATTATACATTTGATCATCCGTATCAGGGAACATCGATTCAGCCATAGGAATTTTATTGTTTTTAAAATCCTCTGCCCTCCACAAAATAACTTCTCTATCCATTAACATTTTATTCTTATCACTCAAAGCCTTTGTTAGACTTTCTAAGACATTTCTGTATGCTTCAATGTAAACCTCTCTATTTTGATAATAACCATCTCCGATAAGCATCGCCTGATCTTGAGAGTCTTTATCTTTCTTAGGTTGAGTTTGAGCACGACGGATAAGAACCTCAGCCGTTTGATACTGCAAAGCCTCAATATCTCCTATGTTTTTTTCAAATACATTCTCTTCAATAAAAGCTTTATGACCAAAGCTGTGAAATAAATATCTAAGCATTTCACTCAAGCCGGACAGTCTTATATTGTTAAGCTCTAAAAATTCATCATTAACATCCATCGTATTGGAATCGTAATACTTTTTAATTTCATTATACTGATCTACGATACTTCCATATACGCTATATGCCGTGCTTTCTTCAAACGGCTTTTCCAATTCCTGAATACCTTTTGCCAAGTCATCCCTGGTTGCGCCTAACACTTTTAATATATCTTTGGCATCGCTATTATAAAATTGAATGCCCATTTCCTTAATATTCCGGCCGTCTTCTTTGATGTCAAAATAAAATTCTCCCGGATTATAATTCATCTTACTCTCGAAACTTCTTGGATCAGTCCATCGATGTTCCGGATCTTTGTTAACCTTGGCCGACAAATCCCTCATGACATCAAGAATAACATTGTTGACGGCATTAAAGGCTTCATCCGTGGAAGATCCTTCTATAGCATATGCGGCGGCAATATTAATGTCATCATAATCTTCAGCGCCCCACAGCTTAATTTTCTGCGCATTACCGGAAACCTGTTCATTCAAAGCATTAGTTAAATTCTTTAAAACAGTTTTATACGCCTTGGCATAATGATCAAATCTTTCCTTATTCTCCACTAACATCGCCTGATCTTCTCCAAACTCAGGAAAATCAAAGATTCCATCCATTACCAATTGGACACCGATAATTTCTTTATGGACACGATCTAATCCTTCCTCTTCTTCGTCTTTGACTTGATTGGCATATTTCTCAATAAGACGCATAGTCTGCAACATAGAGTCGGCATTAGACCGTTGCTGGAGATTCTTCATCTCTTCCCTATCCAGTTGAAGCGACGAATAGGCAACATCCATATCTTTAATCGGCACACTCTCTTTTTTCATTTGCTCAACTAATGTTTCTTGCATTGATGTTACTTTTTGAATAACAGAATCTGTTGCGTTTTTATATTGCTCATGACTATGTGTTTCCACAAAGAAATCTTTCACTAATTTATGAAAATCATCCATTTTCTCAATAGCCTGGTATGTCACTTCTGCGTTTTCAAGAATATCATCCCGCAGATTATAAATATCTTGTAAAGTATCTAAATCCCGCTTTGATTGGGAGAGACTGCTTTGATTTTCACTTTTCATCCGAGACTGTTCTCTATCATGAATTTCAATACCTAATAAACTTAACTGTAAACTTATTCTTTTAAGGTTATTCGCCTTATTAGTATTTACTGTTTCAATCAACCTGTCGGTGTTATTAAGATGTTTGTTCAAAACACTTTTTCCATCAGGCACTCTTGCTAAAATATTTCTAAAATACAGTTCAAGATCTGCCTTAAAGACATATTCTGGACGTTGTTTACCACGGTTTCGTATAATATCCAACCTTTCGCGCATATAATTCTCAACATCCACTACCAGATCACGGTGAGAATCAAAACCCTTCCCTATATTGTTCTCAACCAGGATAACAAAACGATCAACATATTCAATTTCCCTGAACAAAGACTGAGCGTTCTCACCAGAAACAATACTGTCATGCAATCTGATTATCTCATCAATATCTGAAAACATCGCCTTATCTTCTTTTTTCTCACCCAGGGCAATTTGTCTCCGAAATACATCGTTATTTTCCTGAAGCTTTCTTATAATTTTGCTTAACGTAACAACGACCTCTTTCGCATCATTAGATGTTCCTTGCAAAAGAAGACCGATTTCTTTCACGTCTTTACTATCACCGACAGTCTCAAAGTACGATTCATTCATAATACCGTTCTTATCTAACTCTTCACTAATAGCCTCCAACATAACATCAATACGATTATAAACAGGATCAAATTCTTCAAGAGACACCGTTTTTCCATAACGCAAACTTGTCCACAATGGAATCAGCGAACGCTTCGCACTCACTTCTCCTTTAATGACAGCCTGTAAATGTTCAATTAAAATATTCCCGGCTTGAATAGAATCACGAAAATCCCGAGACGTACTGTTCAATATAACGTCGGGCGCGCTGTTATTATTAACAATCATCGCATTGTCGTCTACACCAGACTCTCCAATTTTTACAACCTTACCATTTGTTTCCGCACTAATTCTGTATTCACCGGGTTCGGTAATATTAATTTCTTGCTGACCGTTTTTAACTAATCTGTATCCCCGCATGGTCAAATATTCAGGCGTTGCCGTATTACTTAGATCAGCACTCGTTAGATTAACATACTCCCAACCTTCATTTTTGATATCAATGTTTTCTATAACTAAAGAAGCCCCCTCAACCATATTGACAATCAATGTCCCATCAATGGCGACATTGTTCAAATAAAAATCTTCACTGTTAATACTAATAACCGATTTGTCGGAAATACTAACATTATTAAACTTTACTCTTAATTCCTGCGGACTGAAAAATAAACCTCGGCGTAGATCAATTTTAGCTCCGTCATTATATGGAATCTCACCAAAGACAAAACGCTCTTTTCCTTCAACATCAATATCAACTCCCGCGGCTTTAAGGATTCTACGATTATTCTGCCAGCGGATACCTTCAGTCGTGGCAATAAATTCCGAAAAATTACCATTTCTAACAGCAGCTAAAGCCTTTTCAACACCATTCTTTGTGGCATCAAAAATAAATCGAGCATCAAAACTAGTCACACCAACGTCTTTTCCGTCATATTCCAACGAAATATCCTGCATCGGTGCCTCTAAACGGCTGATCAGCGTGTCTTCTTTAGGATTAACAATTTCTCCAACGACACCTCCTGTTTTTTCTAAAACGTCCACATAAGAATCCTGCTCTAGAATATAAACATTCAAGTTTCCGGGATATTTGGAATACCCGTTCGCATCAGCTTCATCACCAGTTGTTTGATTAACAGACTTTTCAACATCATCAAGCAAATTGTATTCAATATTACCTGTTCTGGTTGTCCCGTCTTCGTATTCCAATTGGCCGATCGCACCAACTTTATCACCAGGGCGACGCTTTACCGTTAAGAAATTAACTTTGTGTCCACGGATAATTGTTTGACCTAATCCCGGTAAAATCGCGTTAACAACCTCTCCATTCGTATCTTGGAAAAATAAAGTGTGTTTCTTACCCTGTTTTTTGTAGGCTTCCGCTAAACCAGAAAGCTTCATTAACAAATGAATATCTCCATGATTGTGCGGTTTTGTTTCGATTTTATATTGATCATCTTCATTGAGTAGAAAATCAGCATCGTAACCTTTCATAGCGACAACTGACTCCTGTTTAAAAATAACAATCTGATTCAATGGACCTTTATCCGTTTTTCCATCAATGCTCGTAATACGCAATTCACCTGATTCATTAACGACAACACGATCCTGAGTGACATCAATCACACTCAAACCTTCCATGCCAAAATAATCGTTTTTTTCCAAATAATCGATTGTCCCAGAATGCGTCGCATCTGATGTCATAATCGTAAACGGAATTTTTTGGTATTTATGATCAGCATTATTCTGTTGATTGAGACGATTGGATCGTACCTCGATATCTTTTAGTGTTTCAATATACTGCTGGATATATGGTTTCATTGTCACCAAGTCTAGAGGAACGCTCAACTTAATACCTGATTGATAACCTAACCGATCTCCCGTTCCACCGGCTGGAAGGGCCGCTACCATATTAATCGCGTTAAGCAATCCTACCTCACTGGCCTTTTGAAATTTCTCATCTGTAAAATCTAAAAGGTCATCCGTTGCCGCTTGTTTCAATCCAACCACGCCTTCTAAAGGATTTTTCTTTTGTTCAGCAATCTTAAGTTTCTTCTTCCCGTTTGCTTTGTATTGGATTAATCCTCCAGGATAACTTTTATCCAACTTTAAGACTTGATCTAAAAAGTCCTTTTTCTTATCATCATTAACACCCATCGGATCCCAGTTATCCGTTAATTTCCATTCCCCAATTTCCTTTAGAATTAACAACGCCTCTAACTGGGTATCGTTGAATAATCCTGCTGAGATATGATCTAGAATATTCTTCCGAAACTGTTTTAAAGTGGAAACATCGACAAACATCGCGTTATCACGAGGTTGGGCCAATACTTCAAATTCTCGAGAAGCCGAACTAACGTCATCAGGAACATGTAAAATGTTATCATAATCATATTGACCACGATTATAATCACTTCTAATCTTTGGCTGGATTTCATCTTTCATTAATTTATAAAGCGAATCTCCTTGTGACCCTTTTTTAGAAATCAGTAAAAGTGTCACCGGTCCTCTGGTGTTATTCTTGATAAGATTACTTAATAAATCTTCGCCTTGCTTATCTTTCCGTCCTTCATGCTGTTTGTACCAGTCGGCTGCTTCTTCTTTGCTAATCATCTTGACTTTTATTGGTTTAACTTCAAAACCTGAGTTTCTCATTGTCTCAATGACGTCATCATGAATACTCGTGCCATATTCTTGTGCCAGGCTATCGGAAAGATTTTTTAAAACCGCAAATGCCGTTTCGCCTTTTTGGACTGAATTTAAATTATTCTCATAAAACTTCTTTTCGATATACAACAATTCCTGATCAGATAAATTGGATTCTTTAAGTCTTTTAAAGAAATCTTCTGCACTTTCTCCTTCATTCGTAATCATCGCGCGGTCTTGCGGGGTTGAGCGCGGGGCTTCCAGCACAACCTGGAATCGGGACAGATCCTTTGTTGTGGAGGCCAAGTTTTCAACTTTACGGATATCAATTGAGCTATATGTATTAATGTCAGCGCTAACATCCTTATGAATTTCATTAATACGGTCGGCATAGGAGAGTTCCCGAACAGTTCCGGCTGGCGTTGTTTGCGTTAGGTTTAAACCAAACCCACCGGAGAAATATTTGCGGGAAACAAGGCTTTGTGTGGATGGATCGTACTCTTCCTTAATATAATCATAAACGCCGGTTTTAAAGGCTTCGACATAACGGTTGTAAATTTCTCGATTGGCGCGGACATCATCCTGTTCAATCCCTTTGACCTTTCCTTGGTCCGCGTAAACCTGTCCTAATAAACTTTCTTTCAAGTTCTTTTTATACCAAACCGCTAATGTTAACGAATTATTAATCTGACGAAGATTGGCAAAGTTTTGTCCTTCATTAATTTCTTTTTCAATCGCCGGCAAAAGCACTTCCCGGATCACGGCGGACGAAGTTTCACTGATTTCTTCCATATCATCATCGGTTAATGATTCATTAGCTTTTCCTGGAATGGTGGTATCTTTACGTAACGCCACATAGTCCTCTTCCAAAAGAACTTTCAAGTGGGTATCCGCCACAAACACATTATTACCGTTGATATAGATAGTGGCGCGTTCGGGGACAATCCAAATCTTGTTAAACGTGCTCATTGGAATTTCACGCGTACCGAACTTGGCCTGCGCTTCATCATAAACTTTATTCCAGAATTTCTGTCCTAATTCATTTTCCGGGTACATCATGGACGCCGTTAGTTGTTTAAGAATATAGTCCTGGGCCAGTAGATCGCGTCCCATTTCGGTTTGCCCAAAGGTGTCGGGAATAATACGGCCTTCCTCATAAGGTGATAGGTTCACCCACAGATCTTCTTCGGCAATCGTCAGAGAGGCCAGAAAATATTTGATGAGTTTATTAGCTTCCGTTTTGAATTCTTCGCCCTTCATACCGCTGTCACCGGGATCGACAAAAAAATCAAACTCCAGAGGGTTTTGCGGATTAATCGCGAGCCCTTTGACCAGCGTGGGCACATAGCCAGGACTGACCGGAAGAACTGCTCCCGGAGCCGGAAGATTTAGGGGCATCGGTACCATTTGGGCATAACCCGGAGGCACCACAGAGAGTGTAAAAAATGATACGACTAGAATACTACATAATACTTTGAAAATTAAAGACTTACGTCTATTATAAAAATAACCGTCCATACTTAAACTAACCACCTTTTTGGCTTAATTTTATTGAAGAGCGCTCACTCAATCCCGCTAGAAGAAAGTACCGATATGTTGTTATTTGAGCAATTTATGTTACAAGTATGTCATATTTGACTTCAAAAACAAGGCGAAGGCGGAAAGCAAATGTATCATAAATTATTTAATTTCAATATCTTACAATATAATTAAAATAATTATATATAAAAAGGCAAAAAAATCCCCTGATTGGGGTAAAGAGGGGCAAAAGTAGGTCAATAAATTTAGTGGTACCGGCCGGACATCTGATTAGCCTTGATTCGCAGCAAATCCAGCAACATCCCCGCTCCATGCCGGAACAACTTCACACTGCTGGTTTCGTTGGAACGCAGCCGGACAGGCAGACGTTTAATATCGTAATTTCGCTTAAGGGCGATGTAGAGCAGTTCAACATCAAAGGCGAAACTATTAATTGTAGCATTAGAAAATAAATCTCTGGCAACGGCCGCGCGAAAACCTTTTAATCCACACTGGGTATCAAAAAAGCCTCCAACCACAAACCGGCCAACGATGAAAGAAAAGAAATGACTCCCCATTTTTCTTAGAAATGAAATCTCATGAAAGTATTGCGATTCCGGCAGAGTACGATCCCCCACCGCCATATCGAATTCCTTTTCATCCAAATACCGCAGAAATAATTCAATGGCTTCAAATTCAAAAGGAATATCCACATCCGTATAAAGACAAAACTCGCCCTCAGCCTCAAGCATTCCCTTACGGACGGCCGCGCCCTTTCCCTGATTTTCTTCATTAACAAAACAACGGCATCCACTCTGTTCGGCAAAATCACGGACTGCTTGTGAATTTTCCGACCCATCGTCAACAATAATAATTTCGTAAGTAATACTCTTCGACTGCAAGAATTCCGTAAGTCGTGGAATATTTTTCTCTAGAAGAAACGCGTCGTTATATGTGGGAATAATAAGACTCAAGCGACAATGGCTCATTGGTTTTTACTCTCAATTTCTTTTAAATATTCACGACATTTGTTTTTATCAGGTCCATGGCATTCATAAAACCGATAAAACGCGAAACCTTTAGACAGACCAAAAACACGACATTGAACCTTTTGAAAAAAATGGGTTAAAACAGCATCGATATCGTCGGCCGTATTTACATGTTCATGACGCATTAAAGTTTCGTAATCTAACTTATACCGTTGCCGAAACTCTATGCCTGTTGTCAGACGATATCCCAGCTTCCACAAAATTGTTCCTTCATTAGGAATACCGGCCCGAAAGCTACCATCATCGGTCATCAGCAAACCGCTTTTCGCGACAATTCTGGGAAGCTCTTCTAAATGTTCAAGAACAGCAATGCTGATAATCCGCTGATATAACGGTTCCTGTGGGACTTCAAAAATATCTTTGTAGAAATGCTGAACACGGTCTTTGTAAGATGATTCCTGGATAAGATCGGTGTAGGGTTCAACAACGTCATAATGCTTTACATCCGGCTCATAACACAAATGATTTAGTCCGCCAGCGCCCAATTCCAACGTCCGCGGAGACTGTGCTGCTTTTTTCACATCTTCGGCGATCCGGCGGTGCATCCAGGCTTCCATTTTAGAGGCCGCGCTACTGGTACGGGTTGAACCTTTGCGGTTCTCGGCAAAATGCTGCTTATAAATAGCCTGATATTCTGGCGGGAGCGGCTCCCTTTTCTTGGGATAATGACTGAACATTGTGTCATTATAACATCCGTCATTCTTCTTTGTCATCATTCAATCGTTTTTTACTGAACTGTTTCTTCCATGCTTTTTGGTGTGAATAATGATTCCTTAATCGTCAAGTTGTCGGTTCTGCCGACTTAGCCGTTATCAAAATTAAAGGCCCGGCACAATGTACCGGGCCTTAGATAAATTCCTCAAATTATGTCTTCTTTGGCATCGTAATAATAAGAGAGTTCTCTTTTTTCTCCGTTTTGACCTTTGCGGTGTCCGCGTCAGAAGGAAGCGGAATTGTTTTAACAAACGACCCAAAACTTTTCGTACTAAAACTTCCATCCGGGCCCTGCTGACTATCCTGACGTGACTGCTCCCCTTTAACCGTAATAGAATCTTCATTAATCTGAATATCCACTTTATCCTTGTCGAAACCGGTCATATCGAATGTGATTTCGTACCCATCGTCTGTATCTTTAATATCCAGATCGTAATCAAAACTCATATTACTACTGAACATACTTTGCGCTCCGCCAAAACCATTGAAAGAACTTTCAAAAATACGGTCCATTTCCTGGCGCATGCGCTCCATGTGTTCAAATGGGTCCATAAACCTTTCTTGAGGAAGAGTTGGTCCCGGGGAATTGTTTTTTTGAGTTTCCAATTCGTTCACCCTTTGCTGAAGGGCTTCAATTTGCTTTTTTAATTCGGTCACATCGTCTTTGGCATTAGCTTTCGCAGGAAATCCGCCTAACATCAGCGCTATAACCATAGTAAAACCGAGTGCCATCCATGAAGACTTTTGTTTTTTCATAGTCCACCTCCATAAATTAATAATGTTTTACCTGATTATTTGTGGGAAGAATTCACGTGAATCACGTGCTATTAAATTATATAGCAAAAAACGATTTTTCTGTCAATATGGTAAATTTTGACTTCGGCGAGAAGATGTAAAATAAGTATTTTACAACAACTGGATAAGATTTTTCTCAATACGATCGGCATCATTTCTATGAGAAATAGTATAATATCCCCTTATAGTGGCATTTTGATCGATGAGGAAGATTTTCAGGCTTGAAGAAAATGAGTCATTTCGATTATCAATATAAAAGGCATTTTTCATTAATGCCGATAACTGTTCTTTGTCTCCCTTAATAAAATACCAGTGTTGATAATCATCTTCTTCACTGGCTTCATCAATCTGATTTTCGTTACTGGAAACGGTCAGCAGTCTAAAATTTTCTCTGTCTCCGAATTTGTCATACAACGCTTTCATAACAGCCGCAACTTGCGGATATTTTTTAGAATCTTCTTCGGACAAAAAATTAACCAGCCAAACCTTTCCCTTAAGCTTGTGCAAAGTGATAACTTCTCCTTCGTTATCATCAAACGAAAAATAAGGAACGGTTCCATAGCCTAAACTGCCAAAACCTTCTTTGGCATCTCTTTGTAATAAATAAACGCCGTATATAAATCCCAGGCTCAAAAACAAAACCCAGAACCCAATATCTTTTTTCGTATGTCTTTTGGTCATATTATTTATTAATTTGATTATGTTTTTTGATAAACAAAACGATAAAAAAGAAGACAATAAATGGAGATATTAAAAATAACGAAATCGGCAGCATTATTTCCTGTAAGTAGCCTCCACCATCTCTTCCAATACAAACAGGGCAGGCTTCTCCCGTCGAAACCACGGCAAAAGTCATCAAGAAGACTATAAAACCAAGAATCCTGCACTTCATTTCTTACGATGTCCAATGGAACGGCAAGTCATACATTAAAGAAACCAGAAATAAAACAGCCAACGGTATCGGAACACACAGTGCCATTTTTAAGGCCTTTGTTTCATAACGCAGGTGCATATATACCATTAAAACTAATCCAATTTTCGTTAAGGCAAACGCCAACAGCAAAGCGATTTGTCCTGCTTTGCTAATTGGAAGATGAATAACTCCCAACTCCAGAACTGTCAAAATCGTTAACCAGATAGCGTTGGTAATATAAACTTTTTTATGATCTTCCGCCATGGCCTCCCCTTTCTAAATAAGATAAACCACTGTAAAAACTAATATCCAGACTAAGTCGACAAAATGCCAAAATAATCCCAGAATTTCGACTTTGTCATAATTTTGAGACGAATAATGTCCCTGCATTGCTGCCGCCAAAACACAGGCAATAAAGATAACTCCCGACAATACATGAAGCCCGTGAAAACATGTAACAATATAAAAGGAAGCCGCGTAAATACTGGTGCTGGGAATAAAATTGGTCGCATTGGCTATGCCGGCATGAGATAATTTCTCCGCCAAATGTTCACTTCCGGCAATAAAATGGTAATATTCGTAACCCTGAATAGAAAGAAAAATGAATCCTCCAAGGATCGTTAAAATCAGATTCTTGATTAATCCCTTTTGATCATCTTTCTGAACAGCATTTAAGGCCATAACCATTGTGAAACTGGTACAGATTAAAAGAAATGTATTAAAAGCCGTCAACGGAATATTCAAAACCTGCCCGGGTTCCGGCCAAAATGCTCCGCCGGCACGTAAAGCAACTCCGCCAATCAGCAAGCCGCCGAAACTTAACCCGTCAATAATAATAAACAACCACATTCCGAGCTTCCCGGTTGAAGCGCTCCCAAACGGGTCATTTTTAACAGCCATGGTTTGGCTCATACATCCGCCTCCTTATTGTTTTGTAAAGGTAAAATTAATCTCTTTCGTTTCGTCTTCACCTAAAGTTACTTGCATTTTTTGTGTTCCTAATTTTTCATGCCAGGCTTCAATTTCATATTGACCGGCCGGCAGATTTTCCAGAACAAATTGCCCATCCTTGCCTGTTACATTAAAAAAAGGATGTTCCATTACCGCAACCCACGCCCCCATCCAGGGGTGAACATCACACTTCATCGTAAACATAAATTCCGGTTTTTCAAAAGTACGTGTAATTTTCTGACGAAATTTCGGCATAGCGATGTTAAACTCCGGATTAATTTTTGGTGTTCCATGTACATTATGAAGAGTTCCGTCGGGATTTAGAACATCCAGCGGCTGTCCGACATGCACACCAACCACATGAGGGGTATAAACACAACCTTTCTGGTCCAGGACGACCGGTTCCGTTGGAACAGGATAATCTTTGCCTTTTAATCCGCTTGTAACATGAACAAAGATATTACCCATTGTATTTCCTTCTCCCAAAACCAGAATATCAGGAAAAACCGGTTCAGTATGATGTGTTAAACATATCGGGTCCGCATCCATTTTAAGTTCACGGAATTTCGGAACGGGGCCTTCATACGTTACAACGCCTTTAACCGTTCCGGCAAATACGGCTGCTGTCCACATAAAAGACAGCACAATGCTTAAAGCAAAAGTTTTTTTATTCATGACTTTCCCCTATTCTTTTAATAATTGATTAATAAATTATTTTTTATCTTTCGTTGATATCCCAAAAGGTAAATATATAGGACACCACCCAATAACCGCCTTAACAGTAAAATACCTCCTATAAGAATAAGCCATTTGTTCAGGATTATACCGGCAATACAAACCGTCAATCCTAAAACGGATCTTACTGTTCGATCGGTTTTCCCAACATTACATTTCATCGTGTGTTCTCCTTCATTAACGGATAATAAAAAGGACAAAAAACATCGCTATCCAAACAACAGATAAGAAGTGCCAGAAATACCCTACCAGATTAACTGAAACATCTTCTTCAGGATTAATGATTCCCTTTCGGCCCTTGATAAAAATACAAGCGACGGCAATCAATCCACCAATAATATGTAATGCATGTAGTCCCGTCAGAGAATAGAATAATGCTCCCGCGATTCCCGATTGAACTGTCAGTCCGTGTTCTGTTAACATAAACCAAAGACCGGCCTGCATGACCAAGAAGATCAAACCTAAAATAAACGTTCTTCCGATATTCCGTATAAAGCCTTGAATATCGGCGGCCCTAAGAGTTTTCACCGCTTTGTAATACATCCAACTGCTCAGCAAGATGATAAACGTATTCACCAAAGCATATTTAAACGGCATCTCCAGCAACCCGGGAAGATACCAATCCACAGCTTGAATACGCAAAACAGAATACACAAAAAAGACAGAACCAAAGAGCATTGTCCACGCACCCAACGCAATGGCCATACCCAGATAAGGCGCGAAGCCATCCTTCCTGACATCACTGGTATATCCGTGAATTCCTGACATTCCTTTTACGACGCTCCCTCCAGAGGTTCTGATTGCGAAATCCAATCTCTGTCTTTTAACAGAGGATTACTGTATTCATGAGGACCTGTATATACCGTTGGCGTTTCTTTAAAGTTTCCATGTGGAATCGGGTAGTCCAAAGTCCACTCTAACGTTCCGGCTTCCCACGGATTCTTGGAAGCTTTCTTTCCTTTTAAAAGAGTCCAAATAATATTAATCACCAGAAGAACTTGGGCTACTCCTAACAAGAATGCCCACATTGTGATTTTAAAATTCATTGGCTGTAAAGGTTTGATAAAGTCAAACACATACGGATCAAATAATCGTCGGTGTTGTCCAGCGTATCCTAAAGCCATCATATTGAAAAAGACGACATTCAAAGAGACGAATGTCAGCCAGAAATGAATCTTTCCTAATAAAGAATTTAATTTACGTCCGAACATTTTCGGAAACCAGTAATAAATCGCCGCGAAAGAGGCCATCAATACACTGGCGGCCAGTGTATAGTGAAAATGTCCGACAACAAACATAGAATCATGAAGATAAATGTCCGATGTTACCGTTGCCAAATATAAACCTGTTAACCCGCCTAAACCAAAAACAAATACCACGGACATCGTAAAGAGCATTGGAACAGTAAAACGCAAGGCCCCTCTCCACATGGTTCCCAGCCAGTTTAAAAAGAATATTGATGATGGAATACTGATTAATAGCGTTAAAAACATAAACGCTTTACCTAAGAGAGGGCTCATCCCCGTTGTATACATGTGGTGTCCCCAAACAATACCGCTTAAGCCGGTAATAATACACATGCAGGTCGCCGTGACTTTGTATCCAAAGGCCGGCTTTCTTGAAAAAGTGGACAACAAATCGGAAACAATTCCCCAGACCGGTAAAATTAGAATGTATACTTCCGGATGGCCGAAAATCCAAAACACATGTTGATACAACAGAGGATCGCCCCCTTCTATTGTGGCTTTATTCCCGGCGACAAAAAACTGTGTCCCAAAAACATTTTCCAGAAGTAGAAAGACCAAACCGGCCGCGATGATAGGAACAAACAACGCATTAAGCATTGCCGATAACCACATTCCCCAAACCGTTAACGGCATTTTAAAATATCCCATGCCCGGTGCGCGGTAACGAATAACAGTTGTGACATAATTAATAGCTCCCATCAATACAGCTGTTCCCATAAGCGTTAATGATAAAACCCACAACGTTTGTCCTTGTCCGGGGATACCGCCAACGGGTGTACTTAATGGAGGATACGAGGTCCAACCGGCTGAGGCCGGACCGTCTGGAAGAAAGTGGGAAATGAATAAAACAACTCCCGATAGAAAAAATGTCCAGAACGATAACATATTTAATTTTGGAAAGGCCATATCGGGCGCGCCTATCTGAAGAGGAATGCAAAAATTACCAAAGGCCCCGGTAAGAAGCGGCGTAATGGCCCAGAAAATCATAATGGTCCCGTGCATGGTAAAAATCTGATTATAAATATCCGGTGTAATAATTCCATCACTCGCCGGCCATAAAAGTTTTCCCACAATCGGTACCGCTTGTCCTGAAAAGGCCAACTGCCAGCGGATCAACATAGCCTGCAGCCCTCCCCAAAACAGCCAGAATAATCCGAACCACAAAAATTGCCTGCCGATCATCTTGTGATCCGTTGAAAAAATATACTTTGTGATAAACGATTGTTTATGTTCTGCCATTTACTATTCTCCTTTCTACTTCACCAAACGTGATCATCGTTCAGCTTCGTAGGGCTATTATTCTAAAAAGCGTCATTGATACGCTTACATCTCCTTGTTCCACGGCCATCCCCATCCCTGAGGAATACCTACGTCCGAACCGCTATCATCACTAAGCCAATCATCCCATTCTCCTGTATCCTGTGCTTCAAGGGCCAATTCGTTAAGCCATCCCTGAAATTTTTCTTTGGATTCAACCGTCAAAATTCCACGCATACGGTAATGTCCGTTACCACACAACTCGGCGCAGGCGATTTCATACTCCCCTTCTTTCACGGCTTGAAACCAAAATGTTGTAATCATTCCCGGTGTCGCGTCTTGCTTGATTCTAAAATTGGGAATATAAAAAGAATGGATAACATCATATGGGGCCATTTGAACAACGACAGGCGTATTGACAGGAATATGCATTTGGTTCTGAGGAGAAACAATATCGTCATCTGTCGCAAATTTGCCGTCTGCTCCGGCGTAACGGATATTCCACGCGTACTGTTGAGGCATAACCTCCACCCGGACGACGTCTTCATCCTTCGGGAAGTTCCAGAACGCCTCCTTTAAATCTTTAAACGACATCGTTTCAATAACAGCATCAATAGAAAGGAAAACCAAAAATCCCAGGATAACAGTGATAACAATGTATTTTTTCTTATCTCCACGGTCATAGACGGCCTTATGATTCGGCCTGTCCCGATAACGGATAATAAAGTAAAGTAACGCCAGAACAACAATACCGAAAAATATCGTTATAACCGTATCTGTATAATGAATAACATGATCAATGCGATAACCATCCAGTGAAACATCATCCGGAGGTTTTAAAAACCAAATCCCTCCCCACATCGAATGCTTTATTTTGTTAAACATTTTCTTCATTACACGTCCTTTCTTTGACATCGTATAAATAGTGCGCATGAGGATAAATAATGAATCGGCATGTTTATCAAACATAATGACATGCTATTATCTTATTTATCGGAAAAAATAAACCAGCGGTAGTTATTTTTTAACTAAATCTCCGACGCTGGTTTTCTTTAAAAAATCATAATACTGGTTTCTTACTTTTTTCCACCGATCATGAACCGGACAAGGACTATGATCAGAACATTTCTTCAAACCCAAAGCACATTCTGACCACGAACTAACCTTTTCAATTGGTTCCACAACTTCATAGAGAAAAAGCTTTTCGGGATCTTTTCCCAAACGAAAACCGCCCCCTAAACCTTTTTGGGAAACGACAATCTTTCGTTGCACCAAAGTTTGTAACATTTTACCCAGATAGTTTTGCGGCGCATTGATTTTCTTGGCAATACTCCCCGCCCCCTCAAATTTGCCGTCTTCAAGCTTCGCTAATTCGACCAGCGCGTTAATCAACTGGATGCTTGTTTTACTAAGCATGAGGGAACCTCAAATCACTTGTGATTATATTATTAGAAAAAAAGACTGTCAAACTTTTATCTCGTAAAATCATCGGCTTTCCATAAAAAATTCTTTAAGATAATTCGGCCATCATTATCAAAAACAATACCTTCTTTTTCCAGCAGCACACGCTGTAAATCAACACATCCCAATTCCCAACGCATACTGATTTTTCCCTGGGCATTAACTACGCGATGCCAGGGGACTTTTTCTCCTTCCGGTAAAATCCGCAATGCATAACCTACCCGCCGAGGCTGTTGAGGAATACCGGCCAGCTTTGCAATCTGTCCATAGGTTGCCACGCGGCCTTTAGGGATTTGATGAATAACGCTGTAAATCGTCTTATAAACTTCCTTACTCATTGAACTTTGTCTTTCAGTTCTTGTTTGACCGCCAGGGGTAAGGCCCGCCAATCTATATTCCGAACAGCCGCTTCCATCGCGTAGAGTAAATTTAGCGAAACATTAAATCTTTTATCTTTGGTTTTTTGATAAACCTTGACCGCCCCTTGCCGTTTCAGATCGTCTAAAGTAAAAACACCGACCGCATTGAGCCATTCCATAGAAACAGGTCCTAAATTTCGTATTTTGTGTGTCATCTTCGTGGAAAAATATGGCCATATAGAAAATTAAATAATCTTCTGATAATGAATACCTAGCGGGGTA
>JAGQKQ010000079.1 GCA_020430005.1 Candidatus Omnitrophota bacterium | reverse complement strand
AGCCATGCTCACATAAATTATTGAATCCGGCTGGAAAGATATTTGTATCAACCACGGACATTTTAAAACCTGCATCACGAATATCTACGGATGAATATAAAGGAAGCTCCTTGGCGCCTTCATAGGATTCCAGCCACTGATGGATCTTTGCCTGATTCTTTTTGATTTTCTCAATGAGATAAATCATTGTGTCTGTGGGAGTTGTTATTTTTGTACTATTCACTACAATTTCTCCTGTGCTTAAATTAGAAAGATATTATCTCTTATAACAGGGAAAATGTCGAGCTTTAATTAGGGACGTACACCTTTTCCCCCTTTTTACACTAGTAATGCCACAAGTTTTGATTTTAAAAATAGGGAAAAAGGTGTACGTCCCTAATTTAGTGAGTGTGGCGGTCTACAATGATGGTGCCGATAGTGTCGCCTTTAACGTTGACCATTGTCCGCACGGCATCCAGGAGACGATCGATGGGTAAGAGGATGGCGATGGCCTCAGCAGGCAGGCCGACCGATTGCAGAACCATAACCATTGTGACCATACCGGCACTGGGAATGCCGGGGGCACCGACAGATGCTAAAATGGCCATAAAAAAGACCACACATTGCTGGGCAAGGTTTAAATCAATACCAGCCAGATTGGCGACAAATAAAGCAGCCACCGCTTCATACAGGGCTGTTCCATCCATATTAATAGTCGCACCCAATGGAAGGACAAATCCGGCGACATCTTTGTCCACTTTTAAATTTTCTTCCATGCACCGGGTTGTAATAGGTAACGTGGCCGCACTGGAACTGGTGGAGAAAGCTGTAATCAAAGCTTCAGAAACACCGCGATAGTAAGTGAACAAATTAAACCGGCCAAGGGTTATGAGTAACAAAGGAAGCGTAATAAAACCGTGGAACAAGGTTGTTCCAATCACCACGGCAATGAATGTGCCCAGACTTTTGAAGAAAGATGGGTCCTGTGTTGCAACAAGTTTAATCAGTAACGCGCAGATGCCGATCGGTAAAATTTTCATAATCCAGTTAACAATCATCATAATCAACTGGAAGAGTTCGTTCATCAGGTTTAAGGTTGTCTTGGCTTTATCCCCGGCGACAATTAAGGCAATGCCTAAAAACAGGGCAAACATGATTGTCGGCAGAACCATGCCGTTGGCCATAGCCTGAATAGGATTGACAAACAAATTGGCCAGGAAGTTTTCGATAAACTGGAGAATCGTCAGGGATTCCGCCAGGGTGGGTTGGTTAATGGCGTCTTGAAACATGGCCATTTGTAGATGCGCTCCGGGCTTGAATAGATTAACTGCGAACAATCCCAGGATAACAGCCAGCGCTGTTGTTGAAATGTAATAAAGAAGAGACAGTCGCCAGACCTTTTGCATTTGCGCATGCGCGCGCAGATTGGCAATCCCCACTGTGATGGATGTAAATACCAGTGGAATTAAGATCATCTTTAGAAGGCTGACAAAGATTTTACCAATAATGCCGCAATAGTAAACGGTTTGGACGGTAATAGAGGATTCCGGACCAAGATGAAATAGGAAGAAGCCAACGGCTACACCAAAAACAGCGGCCAACAGGATTTGAGCGTTTAAGGATAATTTCATAATGTATTTCCCGTAAAAGCTATGTTACACTATCTCCTATGCTGAGCAAAGACAAAATCGAAGAAATTCTGCATCAGTCTATGAATGTGGATCGTTTGGTAGTTATAGATGACAGTGCCAAACACGCTGGTCATGCGGAATCCACCAAATCAGGGGGGGGACATTTTTCTATTCATATCGTTTCAGATGCCTTTGTCGGAAAGACCCGTGTTCAGCGGCATAAGATGATTTATATGATTTTAAACGATTATATGGGACAGGGTATCCACGCGTTAGCTATTAAAGCACAGACAGTAGCCGAATTAGAGCAAAAATAACGCGTTTTTTCGCGAAACAGATCGGAAAGCTGATAGGAATAAGAATGTTTGCTTTTGGCGGGTGAACGTGTATAATTTCTATAATCATTCAGCAAAAAATGGATTATATTTCTGGAAGGCAACAAATTCCAAATAGTTACAGATAAGGATAAAGGACTATGAGTATTGAAATTAATAGTATTGTTATTGGCGGAAATTTAACCCGGGATGTTGTTGTAAAAGACATTGGTTCAGGGCGCAGTGTGGCAACCTTTACCGTGGCCAGTAACCGCACATATATCATGAACGGTGAGAAAAAGCAGGAAGTCGCGTTTATTGACGTTGATGTCTGGGGACCAATGGGGCAGAATTGCGCCAAATATCTGCATAAAGGAAGCCCTGTTGTTGTCGTTGGACGCATTAAACAAGATACCTGGCAGGCCCAGGACGGCAGTAAACGATCTAAGCTCAAGGTTCTTGCGTCTAATGTACAATTCTTGTCAGCAGGATCTTCCGGTCAGCAGGGTTCTTCAACGCCAGAAACCGATGTTGATTCTACAGATTTTAGTTGGGAAGAATAATAAATACTGCCGGACTTTGTGCGGCATGAATGGAATTAACGGTATCGTATGATATCAGAATTTTTTAAATCAACGCTTCTGCAAATCATCCTCCTTTTTGTTGTACTTTGCGCGACGTATTCCAACAGTCTTCATAATGATTTTATGATTGATGATCATGGTCTCATTTTGCAAGACACGAAGATCCATAATTTAAAAAATATTTACTATCAATTTATACCTGACCTTTATAAAACTCTTCAACTGGAAGGGCAGGAACAAAGTTTCTATTACCGTCCGTTTGCCCACGTTCTTCCAATGATTTGCTACATATGGTTTGGGGAAAATGTGTTTGGGTATCATGTCTTCAATCTCGTTTTATTTTATTTGGCAATTCTGGCTCTTTATTTTCTCATTGTCCGCTTATTCGGATCCCGCGAACTGGCTTTTTTTACTGGATTACTTTATGCTGTTCATCCATTAAACGGAATGTTTGTCAATTATATTACCGCGAGCGTGTTTGGGTTCCAGGTTCTTGTGCTGTCGATTTCATTTCTTCTGTTCTTAAAAGCGCTTGATCAACAGAGGCCTTTTTTAATGTCGATAGGGGGGCTTTTTTTCTATATTTTAGGGCTGCTCTGTCATGAAGTATCGTTTGTTTTTTTATTGCTTTTGGTGGTAACGGTTATTTTGCTAAAACGTTCGTTGTTTAAAAAATCCATCAGTGTCCTTCTGCCGTACGTTATTATTTCTGTTTTTTATTTTGTATTTCGGCTTAATTTTGCCGGATTACGGGAAAACGTATTTGATAAAGTTCAGTACGCTCCGTTGAATATCGTCGAACTTGTTACATCGAATATTAAAATTTTCTTCTGGTATCTTTCCAAGTTTTTTTACTTTGATGGTATTGTTTTAAAGATTGTTACAGAGCCTGTGCGTGATCATTTTTGGTTATGGTTTGCCGCGGCCATATTAATTATTCCCGTGGCGGTTTATTGGTACAAAAAGAAGGATGTGGTTAAGCTTTGGGGATTGGGCTTCTTTATCGTCGGTTTTGCGCCCAGCTGTCTTGGGACATCGTTTGAGTTGCGTTATGGAGTAGTCTTTGAGCCGCATTGGATGTTTTATCCTTCATTAGGTATGTTTGTGATTCTTGCCAGTTTTTTGGTTCAATTCCAGAAACGGATTGGACAGGTAACGGTTATTGTGCTGGCGACTCTTATAGCCGCTAATATGATGGTTTTCACCCGTCATTTAAATAAGATATGGGGGGACGAAATTCAATATTGCCGGTACTGGTTGAAGTATTCTCCGGAATATAATGGAGCGCAGTTTTTTCTTGCCGCGCAATTAATGGATGAATATCCTGAAGAGGCAAGAGAGTTATATCATAAAGCCCTGGCAGGAGATCAATATGACTGGGGAATTTATTCCAATTTGGCATTAATGGCGAAGGCCGATGGAAATCGGGAGGAAGAGATCAAATATCTGGAAAAGGCTTTGGAGTTTTATCCCCGGTCTGTGATTGCCAACAATAATCTGGGGGCGGCCTATTTGGATAAAGGAGACTCAGACACGGCAATGGAATATTTTCAGAAGGCGATCGAGTATAATCCTTATACGTTGGAACCGCGTTTAAACATGGCCAGAATTTATGAAAAGCAGGAAAATTACGAAAAAAATCTTGAACTCTATGAAGAAAATTTGGCAATTTCTCCCCGGCATGAGCGCAGTCTTTTAGGAAAAATGCAGAGCCTTGTTAAACTGCAGCGTCAGGAAGATGTGATGTTTCTGGTGAGTGATGTTATGGGTAAGAATTTATCGGCGGATTTTTATTTGAAAGCGGCGGTGCTGTTTGCGGAATCCCCATATTTCAATTTGTCTTTGCCGTTTTTTCAGAAGGCGTTGGAGATAGATGGTCAGAAGGGAATTATCTATGAAGAGTTGGGAAGATTCCTGGCTAATATGAATAAACTGGAAGAGGCGGTAGTAATTTGGCAGGAAGGGGCCAAGGTTGATCCGGAGAACGAAACACTCAAGACATTAATTGAGGAAGTGCACGCGTTACAGAAGCAACAATAAGCACATCTTTGAATTAATATTAATTTTATCATACCGGAGGATGTTATGAATTCTTACATTTGTATTGCCGTCACGGCTTTTATTCCTTTGTTATGCGCCGGATATGCCAAGCTTTCCCGGAAAGGCTACGATAATCATTCCCCTAGGGAATTTTTAGCTAAAACGGAAGGAAAAGGAAAACGGGCTGATTTTGCCCAGCAAAATAGTTATGAAGCCTTTCCGCCATTTGCCGTGGGCGTGCTGGCGGCGCATCAAATGGGCGCACCGGTGGATACCATTAATGTGTTGGCGACAATCTTTCTTACAATGCGCTTCATTTATTGTGTTTGTTATATTCAGGACTGGCATGTTATGCGTTCAATAGTTTGGTTTATCGGGTTTGGTATAACTATTACGCTCTATTTTATCGGCTTATAAAATAAATAACTGTCGTAAAACTTAAGGAACCTGTTAAAATAATAATTCAAATAGTAAACTGGAAAGGAGTTTTGAGATGAAAAAATCAATGATGTTACTAACTGCGGTAATTGTGCTGGCTTCAAGCGTGCCGGCATTTGCGCATTGTGGAATGTGTGATATGGACGGTAAAGGATCTATGAAAGGATCGGCCAAAGGAGATTGGGCAAAAGGAAAGATTGAAAAATTAACAGAAGGTTTGGATCTATCGGATGATCAAGCCAAACAATTAGAAGCTTTGATGGACACAAAAATGGAAAAGAAAAAGGCCGTTCATGAAGAGGCCGAGGAAAAAATGGAGGCTATTCGTGCGGAATATGAAGAAGGTCTCAAGGGAATTTTGACGGCTGAACAGTTAGAAAAATATGAAGCCAAAATGGATAAAAAAGGCAGCGGCCATGATCACAAAGGCAGTATGAAGGATGATAAGGGAAGTATGCATGAACATAAGGGAAGTCAGCATGATCATAAAGGTAGTAAATAGAACGAGTTAGGAATTTTTCCTGTGCGGAAAATATTTCTTCCGCACAGGAGTTTTTTTTCAAAATCCCTCCTTTTTAATTGTCCTATCTTGTCTGGGTAAGTCCTATTGACAAATTCCTTTTTTTGTAGCATATTTTATATTCTAAATTAGTAATTTTATGGCTTTTTTTAAATAAAATTGTAAAATTCTGAACAGGGAGAAAAGAACGGATGAAAAGAGCGTTGAAAACAATTATTGCGGGGGTTGGGTTTTTAGGATTGCTTATTCTGCCGACACAGGCATTTGCCTTTATTGTAATCGGTGGGTCAGGTCCATGGGGATCTTACACAGGTAGTTTTGATTATCAGGCCACAAACGCAACATCAGCAACACTTGAAATTAAATTAAAAAATACTTCAGCCGCATTGAACGGCGGCTATATCACAGCCTTGGCTTTTAACAACCCGTCAAATCTTATTACGGGTGTAACAAAGACAACATCACCGGCGGCTTTTGATAATCTGCTTGGAGGGGCTTCTTTTAACAATACAGTTCCTGCGAGTCCTTTTGGTGATTTTGATATCGGGGCCAGTATCAGTAATCAATTCAATGGTGGTGAGCAGCCTTCGCAGGGAATCGGCGTTGGTGTGGAAGAGACATTTTTATTCACATTATCAGGTAATAATTTAGATACCATTGATGATTCGGATTTTTTTAATGAACTATCATCAGGTGGAAGCAACGGTCAAATCAGTCCGGCATTTTTAGTTCGTTTTCGTGGATTTGAAAATGATAAGAGCGATAAAGTTCCCGGATTTCCTGATATCCCGACAGATCCTACCGATACAACATCTACACCGGAGCCAGCGACAATGGTTCTTTTAGGAAGTGGATTGGTTGGTGGAATTTTAGTTCGACGAAAGAAGTAATTTCTTATATATTGTAGGGGCAAGCATTATTCAATAATGTTTGCCCCTATTTTTTTGCCTGGATTTCGATTAAATGATAAAAACCAAATATCTCTTTATAGTATTCACAATCTGTATCGCGGGATGCGCGTTAAACGAGCCTCCATATACGATTACAGAGGACGGAAAATATATTTATCCCGTGCAAGAAAAGTCCATTCCCACTAAGGTTATCGCTTATCAGGATGTGGTGACGGAAGCGGGTGATGACGTTAAATTGGGTATTGTGGAATTTACGCCACCTGTATACCCAGCAGATGCCCTGGCTGAAGGTGTCACCGGATGGGTGGAGGTTGCTTTTAAGATTAATAATAAAGGAAAAGCGCTGGAAGCCAGAATAAAAGATTCCAATCCTGCAGGAGTTTTTGATCAGGCTGTTTTGGCGGCGTTAAAGTATTGGCGTTTCGAACTTAAAGATTATTACGACACATACATTCTTTACATAGAGTTTGCCCCTTAATCAAAGTGTAAATTTGTTTCTGTAAAATTCTAAAAATTTCTTGCCATAACAAAGCGGTATGTCATACTGAATTTAATTAATAATAATTAAATTCATAATTCCATGAAGACAAGTTTCTTTGATCAAGTAAACCGCAATTTCGATAAGGCCGCGTCCCACACGACCCATGACCCCGGCTTTCTTGCCCAGATTAAACGCTGTAATAGTGTTTATTACATCAGTTTTCCTTTAAAGAGAGATGATGGTTCTATTATTGTTATTGATGCCTGGCGTGCTGAGCATAGCCATCACCGTTTGCCTTGTAAAGGAGGAATCCGTTATGCTATGGAGGTTTCTGAAGATGAGGTGAAGGCTTTATCGGCTTTGATGACCTATAAAAATGCGATTGTCGATGTTCCCTTTGGTGGTGCCAAAGGAGGAATAAGAATATCGCGAGCTGAATTTTCTCCGGCAGAGATTGACCGGATCTCCCGCCGTTATACCTATGAACTTGTAAGAAAGAATTTTATCGGTCCGGGATTGGACGTGCCGGCACCGGACTATGGCTCTACTCCCCATGACATGGCGATTATTGCAGATACGTATAAAGCCTTATCGCCTCAGCCGCTGGATTCATTGGCATGTGTAACGGGAAAGCCTGTAACGCACGGAGGGATTCGTGGACGAAAGGAAGCCACTGGAAAAGGGGTGTATTTTGGTATTCGAGAGGCTTGTAATTTTAAAGAAGACATGGACAAGGTTGGGTTATCAACGGGTCTTCAGGGAAAAACAGCGGTTGTGCAGGGGTTTGGAAACGTCGGGTATCACGCGGCAAAATATTTACATGATGATGACGTGACAATAATTGCTATAGCGGAATATAATGGTGCGATTTATAAACCGAGCGGGATTGATATCGATCTTTTGTTTGAATATTTTAAAAAGAAGGGAACCATTTTGGGCTTCCCGAATACAGAAACGATT
>JAGQKQ010000078.1 GCA_020430005.1 Candidatus Omnitrophota bacterium | reverse complement strand
AAGGCCGGCTTTCCGGATAATGTTTTTCGGACGGTGATTTTGGAAAACGAAAATGTGGCACGTGTGATCGAAAATCCCCTTGTTAAAGCAGTCACTTTAACGGGAAGCACACGGGCGGGAAAGGCCGTCGGCGCGAAAGCCGGAGCTTATTTAAAGAAGGTTGTTTTAGAGTTGGGCGGCAGTGATCCTTATCTTATTTTAGAGGACGCCGATTTGGAAAAGGCGGCCCAAACGTGTGTAACCTCGCGGATGATTAATGGCGGGCAAAGTTGTGTGGCGGCGAAGCGTTTTATCGTTGTCGAATCTGTCAGAGAGCAGTTCGAAAAACTTTTTGTTGAGAATATGAAATCCTATCAAATCGGAGATCCAACTGAAGAGGCCACTGTTCTTGGAGCCATGGCTCGTCATGATTTGCGGGATGAATTGCACCGGCAGGTTCAGGATAGTATCAAAAAGGGAGCCCGATGTTTAGTGGGAGGAGAACTTCCGGATCATAAAGGTGCTTTTTATCCGGCAACGGTTTTAACCAATGTCAAAAAGGGAATGCCGGCCTATGATGAGGAAATGTTCGGTCCGGTGGCGTCCATTATTTCGGCCAAGGATACCGAAGATGCCTTAAAAATCGCGAACGATTCTATTTACGGATTAGGTTCCGCTGTGTTTACCCAAAATACAGCCCTTGGTGAGGAGATCGCGTCCAGACGCCTGGAGGCGGGGTGTTCCTTTGTAAATACCTTTGTGAAATCGGACCCTCGATTGCCCTTTGGAGGAATCAAAGAGTCTGGATACGGACGCGAGCTGTCCTACCTGGGGATCAGGGAATTTGTAAATATTAAAACAGTGTATGTGGCTTAAATCTGTGGTATACTTGGGTTAAGGTGAAAATATGAAAAGCAGGACAGCTTTTACGCTTACAGAGTTGATTATTGTGGTGATTCTTTTGGGGATTATTGTCGGATTTGCTCTGCCCAATTATAGTAAATCGTTGGAACGGGCGGCCGAAAAAGACGCTGCTTTTAATTTGGCGCATATTGGGGAAGCAATACCTATGTGGCGTTCTATTACCCAGACAACAGATGTGGGAGTATGGGATCTGCCGGATATCAATAATCAGCTTAATTTGGGTATTATTGCCAACGATAATTTAACTTATTCCTGCACACCGGGACCGGTTGTGGCCGACACTAATGTCTGTACCGCCGCCTATGGAGGGACGTGGTCTCTGCATATTCATGATGGAGAACCAGAACCGCATTGTGCTTCAGGGACCTGTCCAACGTGTACAGATTCCACTGCTTCGGGTTGTTCGCATTACTTTAACTAAAATATTATCCCTCAAAACGATTGTATTTAAAAAAATGCTTAAATTCGTCTATTGAGAATTTTTGATTTTCCACGTATAATGTCACGATAAACAAATTTCCCACCAGATTTATTTAAAAGATTTCAAAAGGAGAATAAAATGTCATCGAAACGAAAACCAATCATATTTTTGCTGCTGATCATATTGTGTGTTGGCCTAGGTACAGCTTTATTGCATGATTCTGTTTTTGCCCAGGATCTGGCGTCTTATGTTGAATCGCTGGATAATGCAAAGGATGGAATGACGCTGTGGCAAATGTTAAAGCAGGGCGGCTTTGTTATGGTTGTTCTCGCGGCATTATCTATTGTGGCCGGCGCAATTATTGTTTACAATTTTTTGACCCTTCAAGTGAAGAAAACAGCCCCTGCCGATTTTACGGAAGATATTATCCAGAAATTAGAAAAAAAGAAGATTGGTCCTGTTAAGGCCTTATGTGAACCGCAGAAAAATATTATCGCTGCCATTGTATTGGAAGGCTTGGATAAAAAGAAACGCGGCGTTGTTTTTGCCCGTGAGGCGATGGAAAACTGCGCGCGTAAAGAGATCGGAACGCTTTGGCAGTCGATCAGTTATTTATCGGATATCGCCGCGGTGGCTCCGTTGATCGGTCTATTGGGAACAGTTTTGGGAATGATTCAGGCTTTCAATGTGATCGCTTTTCAAACGGCGGTTGTGAAACCGATTCTTTTAGCTGGCGGAGTCTCCAAGGCCATGGTCACAACGGCGGCTGGTTTGGTCGTCGCTATACCGGTTATGCTTTTTTATTCCTACTTTAGAGGAAAGGTGCAGGATATTACCAGCCGGGTGGAAACGTACTTGTCAGATCTTATGAAACTTGTTGAAGAGGCGGGAGAATAACCTATGGCAAGGCTTGATATTCCTGAATACCAGAAACAACGGCCGATTGTCCAGATGGCCCCGCTGATTGATATTGTCTTTTTAACATTGGTCTTTTTTATGACGCTTTCCATTTTCAGCCAGCAGGAAGCAGAGCTGAATATCAGTGTCCCGAAAGCTAAGTCTTCCGATCAGGCTTTGCGCAGCCCCGGGGAAATTATCATTAACGTAACTAAGGGCGGGCAGATTGTGGTTAATCAGAAGCCGTTAAGTGTCGAACAGCTTGAGGTTATGTTGGGAAGAGTGGCGACATTATTTCCTGATCAATCCGTTATTGTCCGCGCGGATGAACAGACGCTGCATAAGTATGTGGTGGCGGTTTTGGACGCCTGCGCGAAGGTTGATATCTGGAACATTTCCTTTTCTACAATCAAAGAACAATAACCATCATGAAGAAAATCTTTTTGTTTATTGTGCTGAGCGTGTTGTGTTTCTCAACCTGTTCAACGACATTATTCGCCCAGGAGGAGTCTGGAAAGTCTATCGAGGATGTAAAGCCGGATAAATCGGCTGAACAGCTCGATTTTGCCAACGGCCTTTTTCAAAGAGAACTCTACGAAATGGCGGTGGATGAATACCAGAAAATCACAAACGATGTGTCTGTAACGGCTCAGGTTAAAGAAGAAGCTTTGTTTGGTATTGCAGAGAGTTATTTCTTTATGACTGATTATGACCGGGCCGTATCAGCATATGATACCTTCCTGAAAAACTATCCCGGAACAGACAGGGCTTTTATTACTGATCTCCGTCGGGGACAGATCTTATTTTATAAAGAAAAATATAAAGATTCTATTCAACAGCTGGATACCGTGAATGAAGAACGTTTGCCAAGGCTGTTTCTTCAGGTTTTATACCGGTACAAGGCCAAGGCTTATCGGGCTTTGAATGAGTCCGATAAGGCATTGGAATTTTTTGAGAAAGCGGCGAGAACGTCGCAAGATAACACTCAAACGGTAGAAGCCTATCATGAACTGGCGCGGATGTATAAAAGCAGTCAGGAGCTTAAGATTGCTGCCGAATTTTATCAGAAAGCTTATCAGCGAGCCGAAACGGATCAATTAAAAAGTGTTTCTCTCTACAACAAAGGAGAGGTGTTGTTTGAGCAAAAGCTTTTTTCCGAGGCGGCGGAAGCATTTCGTGAGGTCCTGGATAAATTTGCTGAAACCGAAGTGGCACCGGACGCCGCGGCTAATTTGATTCTTTCACTTTATAATCTCTCGAAGTTTGAAGAGGCTGTCGGTGTTTTTCAGAAATACTTATCCCAGCAGAAAAAAGAAGCGGAATACTTGAACATGTATTATGTTTTGGCGGCTGCGTATGGTCAATTAGAGCGGATCAAAGAGGCGGAAGCTTTTATTGATGATGTTCTGGCTTTGGATTCTCTGAAAAATGAAGACCGGCAAAAAATGTTATTAAAGAAGTCGGAAATTCTCGCCAAATCCAATGATTTTAACAGTGCGGTCCAGTTAGTTGACCAGGCCCTGGGAACATCAGAAGAAAAGAAAGACCGGGCATTATTTATCAAAGCGGAATCACTCTATGGGTTAAAACAATATGAACAGGCATTCCAGCTTTATCAGCAGATTGTCGATCAGTATGGTGATTCCGAGGTTTATGATGATGCTCTTTATGCTTTAGGACATGCCTTAAGCGCGGCTGGAAAAGACCAACAGGCGATGGAGGCGTTTTGGAAGTATGTCGAAAAAGGACAAACTAATGATCACCATCGGGACGCGTTATATAATGAAATTCTTTTGGCCAAGAAACTCAAAGAGTATGAACGGGCGTCCGGACATGGAGAGCGGTTTTTAACTGATTATCCCGATAAGGATCACAAACAAACACAATCCATTATGTTTTTGTTGGGAACGGTATACCCAAAGCTTGAGCAGTATCAAAAGGCGGTCGATATTTTTAAAACGTATGCCAGTCATTATCCTGACAGTGAACAAATACAGGATGTGTATTTTCTGATTGGTTATAATCTTCAATTGGCCGGACAATCGAGCGAGGCTGTGACATATTATGATAAGGTCACGCTTCAGGAACAAAGAAAAGATTTGTATTATTCTGCTTTAAAGAATAAAGGCTTGTTGTATATCAATAACGGAGAAGAACAAAAAGCCGCGAATGTTTTTGAACAAATGATTCTGGATTTTCCTGATAACGATCTGGATATTAATACCTATTTGTGGCTGGCCAAATATTTTCAAGACAAACAGCAATACGATAGAGTATTAAATATTCTGGAAAATGCGGCCGGTAAAAAGACGTCCCAGGAATTCCAGGATGCGATTGCTTATTATCGCGCGGAAGCGTTTAAGGCGAAGAAAGAATGGGCCGAGGCTGTTAAAGCATTTGATCAGGTGATTAGTTTTAAATCGGAAAGCCGTTATAAAGCGGCGGCACGAATTGGAAAGGGTGAAAGTCTGCTGGCTCTGGACAAGCCGAAGCCGGCTAGGGACGAGTTTGATACGGTTTTATTGGAATTCCCACAAGATCACACGGTGACAATAAGGGCCCGTTACGCCATTGCTATCCTCGAACAAAATCGCGGGAATCTGGAAGAAGCATCAAAGTTTTTTATGCTGGTCGCTGTATTGTATGATGATAATGAATATTGTCCGAAATCTCTTTTTTATGCCGGTGAAATGATGACAGAGCTAAAGAAAAATAAAGAGGCTTTAAAATTGTTTCAGGAACTGATCGACCGGTATCCGGATCATCCTTTGGCGGCAAAGGCACGGGAAAGGCTGGGGAGTTGATATGTGGAAAGCCAGAAGACGGTTTTGGATTGCATTAATTGTTTCCGTAGTACTTCACTTGATTTTTGTGACGGGATCTTTCCAAGTGAATATTCGCGGGGCGCATTTCCAGCCGATTGTGAATAAACGGACCTTTAAAATTAAAACTCTTCAGGAAAATTTGCCGGCAAAATCAACCGCTCAACAATCTCCGGAAGAGCAGAAGTTCAAAGAGCCTGAATTAACAGAGCCGAATTTATCTTTTAAGAATCCGAATGATACTCCGGCGAAGAAGGAGACGTTGTTAAAAAAAGATACCCGGCAGGTTGATAAAACAGTAAACGCGAAAGAGCGGGATCTTTCAGAACTGTTTAGGGATCTTCCGCAGGCCAAGGCCTTAAAACAAAAAGAAGTGCGTCAGACGCGGCAGGATTTGGTGGAAACCACACCAACGGTTGAGCGTAAAATGGTTACAGCAGATGAGCTGGTTAAAGAGAAACCTGTGGATGAGGCCTTTTATGAGAAAATGCCGGGCTTTACGCCGTCGCTGGTTACGGATGAAGATATTGAACACCAAAAAGATGTGGAATTGAAACACAGTTTTCTTCCGGCAGTTCAAAGAAAACAAATCTATGAAGATTTAGAGGAGTATCTTGTCAGCGAATTGCAAACATATACAGATCCAAAGGATGGACAAAAGTATTTTAAGCTGGTAATTAAAGTAGGAAAAGCCACGAAAGAGCTTCCAGCCCTTCCGAAGGAAATTCTGTTCTTGATTGATTGCTCAATCAGTATCCAAAAGGACCGTCTGGAAGAATTTAAGTCGGGAATCGAATATGCGTTGCGTAACCTGGGCGAAAACGATACGTTTAACATTCTGGCCTTCCGTGATGAAATTACCCGGTTTAAGCCGAACTCGGTTCCTCCGAATCAGAATAATATTACGCAGGCTGTCCGTTTTGTGGAAAAGTTAACTGCCGGAGCCAAGACAGATACTTACAACGCGCTTAATGAAAGTATTAAAACGAAAATTGTTCAAACGCCCTCCTACATTATTCTTCTCAGCGACGGCCGTTCTACAGAAGGAGTGACCGATTCGACAAAGATTATTAACGAGATTTCGACTTACAATAATGGACGGCGGTCTATTTTCGCTTTTAGCGGAGGCCTGCGCGTGAACCGTTATTTGCTGGATTTTATTTCTTACAAGAATCGGGGATGGACGGAATATTCTTACCGGACACATTTGATTGACGAACACTTGACCTCTATGTATGAAAAGATCAAAGATCCGATTTTTCTGAATTTGCGATACCGGTCGAATGGTTTAAATACGGAAGAAATGTTTCCTAAAATATTACCTGATTTTTTCCGTAACGCGGAATTTACCCTGTACGGTATTTATGATGAGCAGGATCAATTTGTTCTGCAATTATTAGCGGATTTTAAAGGAAAGACCAAGGAATTTATCATGCAAGGAAAATTGCAGAGTGCTCCGCAGGGAGGCGAAGATATTGCCAAGAACTGGGCCTTTAACAAAATTTATTATTTAATCAGTTCTCTGGAACATGACAAGAAAAACGATGCTATAATAAAACAGATCCGGGAGCTATCGGAAAAATTTAATATCGATACTCCTTATTCAGGGGATATCGCGGATATCGATTTACATTAACTGTTGGTTGGTTTTTTACTGCAGGAGGAATGGTGCCGAAAAAGATTATTCCCATAGTTTTATTTAATATTATCTATATTTCTGTTTCGTCATTTTTTATTTTTCAAAAAAGTAATATTGAGTTTCTGATTTACACCGGTATTGTGATTGTCGCGGCCGGTATTATCATCTGGCTTTACAACCGCTACGGTCTAAGTATTCCACTATTATGGTGTTTTAGTCTTTGGGGATTGGCGCATCTAAGCGGGGGTTTATATGAAGTGCCGGCAGGCTGGCCTACCGCCGGAGAGACAAGAGTTCTTTATAACTGGTGGATTATTGATCATTATTTTAAGTTTGATCAGCTTGTTCATGGATTTGGTTTCGGAATGTGCGCGTGGATTACTTGGCAGGTTCTGCGGACATCACAGGCTGAACGATTCGGTATCCAATCTGATACCATTCGTCCTACCGGTGGGATTATGTTTTTATGCGTTTTATCAGCGATGGGGCTGGGCTGTATTAATGAAATTCTGGAATTTGTTGTCATGTTAACCGTTCCCGAAACCAATGTCGGCGGGTATTATAATACCGGCTGGGATTTGGTGTCGAATATGGTCGGAGCCGGTATTATCGCATCGGCGATTTACATTCATGGACGGATAACCCAAGCAAAGGAGGTTGCATGAAACGTATAGGTTCCATATTCTTAGGTGTTCTTTTTGTGATTTCCTTATATGGCTGTAATACGATAAAAGGCGTCGGGAAAGATTTGTCTGCGGTCGGCGGATGGATTACTGATGGCGCAGGACATGTAGAAGAAAGTATTAAAAATAATCCTCCTAATTCAGCGAAATAAAAAAGCTTAGGCTTTTTGATGGACTTCCATCATATAGAGGATACGAAAGACACGGGGAGAGTAATTTAACTCAAAAAAGTGAGTTGAATGATAGGCCGCGGCAAAGGCCTTGGCAATGGTTTCAAGATTTCCGGCATCGGTTTGGATCAGGCGTGTGTTATCAAACATATAATAGTTACCATTGTTGATTTTAAAAAGACACACGACATGGGCGTAACTGCTGTGGCCGTAACCGACAACCTGCGGTGTGAATCCGAATAATTTTAAGACCTCGGCATTCAGAAAAGATAGGTCCTCACAATCACCGAATTTCTTGGTGAGGGTTTCCAGTGGTGAAGCCCAGTTGTCTTTTCCGCCAGCATCCTGCTGGTATTTGACATTTTTCTGCAGCCATTGAACATATTTAATAAGGCTGTCGATATTGTTTTCATAAAGAAATTGTTTAATGGCCAACCGTTGTAATTCCACTTTATCCAGCTCAGACAGATCCGCTGTATGCCCGGCCGGTATTTGGGAGAAGAAAAAGGCGGTGCAAAGCAGT
>JAGQKQ010000077.1 GCA_020430005.1 Candidatus Omnitrophota bacterium | reverse complement strand
CGTCCCGAAGTGTTCATTATCGGCTCATCGGGAAAAAAAGTGAATGTATCAACGGAAGGAAAGCAGTTCCTTGAGGAAAAACAAATAGCCCTTCGAGTTCTTAGTATTCAGGAAGCTGTTCGGGCATATAACAGGACCAAAAAACGTAAAGCGATCCTGATTTGTATTAACTCTAACAAAAAAGTTGAGAGATCATAATGGAAAAAAACATTTTGAACTTTGCGGAAGATTATTTAACGGATGATCAGTGGCTCTTGGAGGAGAGTGACCTGAAAGATCAGATTGAGCGCTCGGAAGGTTTTCATGTTGAGACACAGGTCAATATTGAGGTTAAGAATTTTAATTTTTATTACGGGGATATTCATGCCCTTAAAAAGGTGAATATGGAGATCTTTGAAAATACCGTGGTCGGTATTATCGGCCCTTCCGGTTGTGGAAAGTCTACTTTCTTGCGATGTTTTAACCGCATGAATGACAGCATTGCGAATGTCCGTCATAGCGGAGATATTCTGATTGACCGGGAAAATATTTTAGATAAAGATCAGGATGTTATGGCCCTAAGAAAAAATGTGGGCATGGTGTTTCAAAAACCGAACCCTTTTCCAATGAGTATTTATGATAACATTGCGTACGGCATGAGAATTAATGGGGTTAAGAATAAGACGGCTATTGAATGCAAGGTAGAAGAGAGCTTAAGAGACGCGAACTTGTGGGATGAGGTTAAAGATCGTCTTAAAAAGAGCGCGATGTCATTATCCGGCGGACAGCAGCAGCGACTCTGCATTGCCAGAGCCCTGGCCGCGGAGCCGAGAATTTTATTGCTGGATGAGCCGGCCTCGGCCCTGGACCCGATTTCGACAGCCAAGATTGAAGAGTTAATCCAAAAATTAAAAGAAAGTTATACTATTCTCATTGTGACCCATAATATGGAACAGGCTCGCAGAGTAACCGACTTTACAGCCTTTTTTATGATGGGAAACCTTGTTGAATACGATCTTACCGGGTATATCTTTGAAGCGCCGCGCAAAAGAATTACAGAATATTATGTTCATGGGCAAATAGGTTAAAATCACCTCAGCATTGTTTAATTCTTTCTCCATTTTTATCTTTAAAATTGTATAAGAGTTTCCGGGCGTATGATATAATGATGCTCATATGAAAAGATATTATTTTCTTATCTTAACTTTTCTTGCGGGGTGTGCCGCCCCTTCTGTTTTTGAAGTTCCCACAGCTTATCAAAAGTCTGAAGCCTACCCCTATGTTGACAAAGCCTGGAAGGCGTTAGCCGCGCATGAATATGATAAAGCCTATCAATATGCCGATCAGTGCCTTTCCATGTATGAGGGCGAAGCCAGAATGCTCAATACACGATGCGGTGAATTGGGAACAGATAAAAACCATTCGGGCTGTGCCTTGCTGAACGATGTTGCCCAATGCGTTATTATTCAGGCCGAGGTCTACTTCATGGAAACCGAATATGAGGCCGGGCAGTTTAAATGTCAGGATATTGATGATTTTTATTTCAACAGTTATATTCTGGACCCTAAAGGATGGCCGTGGAAACCGACGGAATATTGTGCGGAACGATTGAAAGAACTTGACCTTTAACAATTGATGTAATGATCTTACCGCAGTGTTAACCAGATATATCTTTATAGTATGACATCATCCCAAGCTACCATTTATATTCGAAAGGCGGAAGAACGGGGCGAGGCCGATCACGGCTGGCTGCAGTCTTTCCACACCTTTTCTTTTGCCGATTATCATGATCCCCGTCATATGGGATTCCGTTCCCTGCGGGTTATCAATGATGATACAGTCCGGGGAGGGCGGGGTTTTGATACGCATTCCCATCACAACATGGAAATTGTTACTTATGTGATTGAAGGGGCGTTACGTCATAAAGACAGCATGGGCAATAGTTCTGTTCTTGAGGCCGGACATGTTCAGCGCATGTCGGCCGGAACCGGTGTGACACATAGTGAATATAATCATTCCGAACATGATCCTGTTCATTTTCTTCAAATCTGGATTAGACCTCAAAAGGAAAACATCAAGCCTTCGTATCAGGAAAAAGTTGTGGAACAGAATGATGGAAGTTCTTTACAGCTTATAGGGTCTCCGGATGGTAGGGAAAATAGTTTATTAATTCATCAGGATGTTTTTTTATCGATCGGCCGTGTGCCGGCCGGCGCTCAATTAGATTATGCCGTCGCTAAAGAACGCGGGGTATGGATTCAGATAGTTCATGGAGAAGTAAATATTGAAGGGAAACTTTTAAACCCCGGGGACGGATTATCCGCAGAACATGTTACTTCGTTAAATATAACGGCGCTCGCCGATTCAGAATTTCTTCTTTTTGACTTGGCCTAAAATTTACAAAGGAGATGATCCTATGAGATGGATGTTAACACTTTTAGTATTCAGTTTGGTTAGTAGCCCTTTAGCCGCGCAGGAAATATGTCCAACATGTATTAAAGAAGAACAGCCTCAGATTGTCATTTCACGAACGGAAAGCGTGGAAGTTTCTCCCGATACAGCGGAAATCCGTTTACAGATTTGGATTGAAGAAGTGCGGGTGGAAAAGGCGACGGAAAAATTACGGGAACGGATGCAAACGATATTTGATATTGCCGCGGCGGAAAAGATCGCGAAAGAAGATATCAAAACATTACATTATCAAGTTCAGCCGGTTTATGACGGCAAAAGACTGTTTTCTGCAGTGGAACGACCGAAGAGTTATACCGTTTCCCAGGGCGTTCAGTTGACGGTGAAGAATCTGGATCGTGTCGGTCATATTTTGGCCAGGCTTTCGGATATTCAGGATATGAATATCGAAGAAACTGTTTTTACCTCGTCTAAAATTGAGGAGCATAAAAGAGAGGCATTAAAAAAGGCTGCCGCGGCTGCCCGTAAATCGGCTGAAGATTTGGCCGAAGTGGCCGGGGCAAAGTTAGGCCGCGTTTTGAAGATTCAGGAAGCATCCAATTTTATTCCCTTTCGTGGGCAACAGCTTATGCGGACGGCGAAAATGGAGAGTTCAATGATGGATCGGGCAGCGCCCATGCCGGTTTCCGGAGGAAAGCTGACCGTGGAAGCCAGCTGCACAATCGTTTACGCGTTAGAATAGAAGGCCTTAGAGTACCTATAAAAATGAGTGTTGACGATCCCGGAAAATCAGGTATACTTCCTGTGTAAGATCAAGCGGACAACAAAGGTGTTGCCGTAGATCACGTTTCGTAGAAGAAACACCAAAAGGACATTGAAGCCCAATTTTAGCTGTTTTTAAGCCGAATTGGGTTGTTTTTTTATAGGGCACAGACGCCCCATTTTTTCCAAAGATATGGAAGAAATGGGGCTTTTTTTATGGAAAAAGGACGAAATAGGAGAGAATCCACATGATCAATCAAACCAAAAAACAGATTATCGTTCTGGGTAATGGAATGGTCGGTTACAAATTCTGTGAGAAGCTGGTTGCCAAAGACACGAAAGGGCAGTACCACATCACGGTTTTTGGGGAAGAGCCGCGGCCGGCGTATGACCGTGTCCAGCTGTCTGCCTATTTCAGCGGTAAAACGGTTGAAGATCTAACCATGGCTCCTTTTGAATGGTATGAAGAAAACGGCATTGATTTGTATGTAAATGAAAAAGTTTACGAGGTTAACCGCGAAGAGAAGTATGTGGTGTCCGAAAAAGGCCGTAAATTATATTACGATGCGTTGATCATGGCTACAGGATCGATTCCCTTTATTCCACCAATTCCGGGTGTTGATAAAAAAGGTGTTTTTCCTTACCGCACAATTGAAGATTTAAACGATATTATGGCTTACGCGCAATCCGCGAATACAGGCGTGGTGATCGGTGGGGGGCTGCTTGGTTTGGAAGCGGCGAAAGCATTGGTTGATCTTAAAGTAAAAACACACGTTGTGGAATTTGCTCCCCGCTTGATGCCCAGACAAATTGACCAAACCGGATCTGATTTCTTGAAAAGAAAAATTGAAGATCTAGGTGTCAGTGTTCATCTGAGTAAGAATACGCAATCCATCGATGGTGACGGTGCCGTTCAAGCGATGCGTTTCGCGGATGAAACGGTTTTAGAAACCGACATGATTGTGGTTTCCGCCGGGATTAAGCCGCGTGATGATGTGGCCCGTGCTATCAAACTTGAAGTTGGTGAACGTGGCGGGATTGTGATCGACTCCCAGTGCCGGACGTCCGATTCCGACATTTATGCCATCGGAGAATGTGCTTTATACAACAAGATGATTTATGGTCTGGTTGCACCGGGCTATCAAATGGCCGAGGTTGTGGCGAGTTCGCTTGTCGGGGAGGAGAAAGAATTTGTTGGAGCCGATATGTCAACCAAATTGAAATTAATGGGTGTTGATGTTGGCAGTTTCGGAAATCCATTTGCCGAAGGCGATCATATTGACGCGGTGATTATGAATAACTCGATTAATGGTGTTTATAAAAAGATTTTGATTGATCGTGAAAGTAAAAAACTGGTCGGTGGAATTTTAATTGGCGACGCGTCGCAATATGGACAACTGTTACCGTTATGTCAGGCCGGAACACCGGTGCCGGAAATACCGGAAACGCTTTTATTAGATCGTAAATTATTTGCCGGCGCAGAAGATGCTGAACTGCCCGATTCGGCCGGAGTGTGCTCTTGTGAAAATATTACTAAAGGAGAAATTGTCGAGGCCTATAAAGCCGGTGCCAAAACTATTCCCGATTTAAAAAAATGTACAAAAGCGGGAACAGGTTGTGGCGGATGTGTACCGCTGATGACGGATATCCTTAATCAGGAAATCAAAAAAGCCGGCGGAGAAGTCAAACAAACATTATGTTCCTGCTTTAATCGTTCTCGTATTGAACTAGCTGAAATTATTCGTACAGAAAAAATTCGCAACTACTGGGAAGTTTTGGGTCGTTACGGAACCGGACGCGGTTGTGAAATCTGCAAACCGGCGGTGGCGTCTATCCTGGCCAGTTATCAGAATGAATACATTTTACAGCATCAGAACATTCAGGATACAAACGACCAGTTTTTAGCGAATATTCAAAAGAACGGATCCTATTCCGTTGTCCCGCGTGTTCCCGGCGGAGAAATCAAACCCGAACAATTGATCGCTATTGGTGAGATTGCGAAAGAGTTCGATCTCTATACAAAAATTACCGGTGGACAGCGCATTGATATGTTTGGCGCTAAGGTTGAACAATTGCCGGCGATTTGGAAAAAGTTAAGGGATGTTGGATTGGAAAGCGGACATGCCTACGCGAAGGCTTTGCGTACAGTGAAATCATGTGTCGGTTCCACATGGTGTCGTTTTGGTGTTCAGGACAGCGTCGGGTTAGCCATCCGTATTGAAAATCGTTACAAAGGATTACGTGCGCCGCACAAAATTAAATCGGCCGTTTCCGGATGTTCCCGCGAATGCGCGGAAGCGCAAAGCAAAGATTTTGGTGTCATTGCCACCGATAAAGGTTATAACCTCTATATTTGTGGTAATGGGGGAATGAAACCACAGCATGCGAAATTATTCGCGGAAGATTTGGATGAGGAAGCACTGATTAAATACATTGATCGTTTCCTTATGTTTTATGTCCGCACAGCCGACAAATTAATGCGGACCGCTACTTGGTTAAATAAGTTTGAAGGCGGTATCAAGCGTCTGAAAGAGATCATTATTGAAGACGCCTTGGGGATCTGTCAGGAATTAGAAGAAGAAATGGCCTATCATGTGGCAACTTATGAATGCGAATGGTCCAAAACATTGAATGATCCGCGCATGATGAATAAATTCAAACCGTTTATTAACACTGTTGAAACGGACGAAACAATTAAATTTGTTCCGGAGCGTGGACAAAAGAAACCATTAGATCCTATCGCAGGAGTCAGCGCATGATGAGCACATGGACAAAAGTGGCTAATGTTGACGATGTTTTAGAAAATGGGGGCAGTTGCATTAAAGTGGGCAACGAGCATATCGCGATTTTTAACTTTGATAATAAAACAGTTTGGTACGCGATTGAAAACACTTGCCCGCATAAAAAACAAAGTGTTTTATCCCGGGGACTGATCGGGGAGGATGGTGGAGAACCAAAGGTTGCTTGTCCGTTACACAAAAACGCGTTTTCTCTAAAAACAGGAAAGCATTTAGGTGGTAATGAAGAGTGGACAGTCAAAACATATCCGATCAAAGTGGAAAACAACGAAATTTATTTAAATGTTTAATCAAGATTTAGGACGGAGGATGTTATGAAAAGATTTGCACGCGGTAACACAGTAGTAACAGCTTTTTTTTCTTTTTTATTTTTAGTGACGGTTTGTGTCGGTCAGGTTGCGGCGCAGGAGTTGGAGAAAGATGAGCTAACATTCGGTTTTATCAAGTTAACAGATATGGCCCCGTTGGCCATCGCCAAAGAAAAATTCTTTTTTGAAGATGAAGGTCTGTATGTCACGTTAGAAGCGCAAGCAAACTGGAAAGTGTTATTAGACCGTGTTATCGACGGAGAATTAGATGGTTCGCATATGTTGGCCGGCCAGCCGATCGGGGCAACAATCGGTTTTGGAACACAAGCACACATTGTGACCGCGTTCAGTATGGATTTAAATGGAAACGGGATTACGGTTTCTAATGATATCTGGCAAAAAATGAAACCGCATGTTCCAATGGAAAGCGGAAAACCTATTCATCCGATCAAAGCCGACGCATTGAAACCCGTCGTAGAGGAATATAGAAGTAAAGGATTGGAATTCAAAATGGGGATGGTCTTTCCGGTTTCCACACACAATTATGAAATCCGTTATTGGTTGGCGGCCGCTGGTATTCATCCGGGATTTTATACAACCACAGATATTACCGGAACAACCAATGCCGACGTTTTGTTATCAGTTACACCGCCGCCGCAAATGCCGGCGACATTGGAAGCAGGAACCATTTATGGATATTGTGTTGGTGAGCCATGGAATCAGCAGGCTGTTTTTAAAGGAATTGGTGTTCCTGTAACAACAAATTATGACATCTGGAAAAATAATCCGGAGAAAGTATTTGGCGTCACAAAAGAGTGGGCCGATAAATATCCCAACACGCACAAAGCGGTTGTCAAAGCCTTGATCCGTGCCGGACAGTGGCTGGACGATCCGAAGAACAGAAAAGAAGCGGCTCAGATTTTATCTAAACCGGAATACGTTGGAGCCGATTATGAAGTTATCGCCAATAGTATGACCGGAACATTTGAATTTGAAAAAGGAGATAAACGCGCGATGCCGGACTTTAATGTGTTCTTCCGTTACAACGCGACGTATCCATTCTATAGCGATGCTGTTTGGTTCTTAACACAAATGCGCCGTTGGGGACAAATTACCGAAGCCAAATCGGATAGCTGGTATGCTGAAACGGCTAAGGAAATTTATTTGCCGGAAGTATGGCTGGCAGCGGCGAAAGAGCTTGTCGATGAAGGACTGCTCGATCCTTCCGCTATTCCGGAAACAGATGGTTATAAAGCTCCGACAGGTGACTTTATCGATGGTGTGGTTTACGACGGTAAAAAACCGAATGAATATTTAACTAAGTTTAAAATCGGCAACAAAGATAAATAAAAAAACAACTGAAAGATGTTTGTGGACTCGGACAGTCCTCGACCCACAGCTTTGTTTTACGAAGCAAAACGGTGGGTTTGCGGAACTCGCCTCAAAAATCTTTAAGTTGTTTAAATAAGAGTTTTGATAATAGAAAATAAAATTTAAGGAGATGGGTATGAAGAACAAGTTGATTAATGTGTTATCTGTTACGGGACTGACTTGGCCCATTCCAGTTGTGCGGCTTTTGACTGGAGAAGATCCAAACGAACAAATTAGAGAAATATGGTCGACGATTTGCATTCCACTATTGGCCATCGTGGCGTTTCTTATATTGTGGGGAGCTTCCGCGTCACAAATTAAAACAAGTCTCGGTGAAGTTCCCGGCCCAGTGCAGGTATGGACAGCCGCGCAGGGGTTAATAGCGGAACATGGTGCTGAACGGGCCAAGGAAGTTGCGTTTTATGAACGGCAGGAACAACGCAATGCCGAAAAGTTGGTTAACAATCCTAATGCAGAAATAAAAATCCGTCAGTACACGGGAAAACCAACGTATTTTGATCAAATCGGAACCAGTTTGTATACGGTCTTCGCCGGATTTTTGATGGCGTCTCTTATCGCGATTC
>JAGQKQ010000076.1 GCA_020430005.1 Candidatus Omnitrophota bacterium | reverse complement strand
ATTTACGGTATGAATTTCGATAATATTCCCGAACTGCATATGCCCAACGGGTATTTTATTGCTCTGGGGGTGATGTTTACCATTGCATGCGTTATGCTGGTCTATTTTAAACGAAAGGGCTGGCTCTAAACGCATGAAGAAAAAAATCCTCATAGGTTGGCGGGAATATATTGATCTTCCGGAATGGGGTGTAAGAAAACTTAAAGCCAAAATTGATACGGGAGCCCGGACCAGCGCCCTCCACGTCGAGAATATCAAAGAATTAAATTCAGGGAAAATACGTTTTGATGTGATTCTTCACCGTGAGCATCGGGACAGGACCGTAAGAGTCGTGGCGCAGCCGATTAAAAAGGCAGCGGTGAAATCAAGTATAGGTGTGAAAACATCGCGCTGGTTTGTAGAGACATTGCTGCGGATTGGTCCGGTTGAACAGAGAATAAAAATTACACTGGTTAACCGTTCCGAAATGAACCATCGCATGTTATTAGGTCGTACAGCACTGGAAGGAGCCTTTCTGATAGATATTAACCGGTCATATTTGCTTGGGGAGTAGAGGTTTACTATGAAGATTGCCATTTTATCAACGAATTCATCATTATACAGTACAAAAAGACTTAAAGAAGCCGCCCAGAAAAGAGAACATTCCATCAGGATTTTAAATCCGAACAAATTCTCATTATTCCTGGAAGAAAGTATACCCGATGTTCATTATCAACAAAAACCTCTGGAACACTTTGATGCGGTTATCCCGCGTATCGGCGCGTCCATTACTTTTTTCGGAACAGCGGTTGTTCGTCAGTTCGAACAAATGGGCGTCTATTGTTTAAATACATCACTAGGTATTTTGACGGCGAGGGACAAGTTGCGTTCGATTCAATTGCTGGCTCGACATCATATCGGTATCCCTGAAACAACTTTTGTAAAAGAAAGAGGGGATGTTCTCTCGGCGATTAAAGATATCGGTGGCGCACCGGTGATTATTAAACTTCTGGAAGGAACACAGGGTATTGGTGTTATTCTTGCCGAGACGAATAAAATCGCGGAGGCGATTGTGGAAACTCTGCACAGTACAAAGCAGAACGTATTGATTCAGAAATTTGTGTCTGAAAGTAAAGGGAAGGATATTCGTGCCTTTGTTATCGGCGGAAAAGTGGTGGCGGCAATGCGGCGTACCGCGCAAGGTGATGAATTTCGCAGCAATGTTCATCGTGGAGGAAAAGTCGAAGCGCTGGAATTATCGGAACAATACGAAAAAACCGCGATTCAAGCCACTCAGATTATGGGGCTTAGCGTCGCCGGGGTGGATATGTTAGAAGGTAAAAACGGGCCGATTGTTTTGGAAGTTAATTCGTCACCGGGGTTAGAAGGTATAGAGCGAGCGACGGGAATCGATATCGCCGGAGCCATTATTGACTACATTGAAGAACAAAGTACCTTTCCGGAGGTTGATCTTCGTCAGCGTTTAACAATGAGTAAAGGGTATGGTATCGCGGAAATCCGTATTCTTAAGAATTCACAATTAAAAGGACTGACCATTAAAGAATCAGGCTTCCGTGAAAAAGATATTATTGTGTTGAGCATGAAAAAGAAAAAATCGACGATTTCTAACCCGCGGTCCGACCGTATTATTGAAACAGACGATGTTTTATTGTGTTTTGGAAAATTAGAAACGATGCAATCTATTATTAAAGATAACCGTCTGAAAGCCCGACGAAAAAGAAGGAAAAGTAAAAATGAAGAAGCCTAAGAGGCTCGTGATTGGTGGCGTTGATATCCAACCGGGAGAGCGAAAGTCCGTTAATCTTTTTGTGTCTAAATTATACGATTACACGGAAATTCATATGCCCGTTAAAGTAATCCGGGGAAAAGAACCGGGGCCGACGGCGTTTGTATGTGCGGCATTGCATGGTGACGAGATTAATGGTGTTGAAATTATCAAACGTTTATTGCAAAAAGATTTGTTGAAAACTATCAGGGGAACATTGATCGCTGTGCCGATTGTTAATGTCTATGGGTTTAATAATTTGTCGCGTTATCTTCCGGACCGTCGGGATTTGAACCGTATTTTTCCGGGATCGAATAAAGGATCTTTGGCGGCAAGACTGGCGGACTTGTTCATTAAAGAAGTGGTATCAAAGTGTGATTACGGTGTCGATTTGCATACCGGGGCGATTCATCGTACGAATCTTCCGCAGGTGCGTGCGTCGTTGAAAGATGAAACAACAAAATCTTTGGCCCTGAATTTTGGTGTGCCGGTTGTCATGGACGCGGAACACATCGAAGGATCTTTGCGAACGTATTGTTTCCAGAAAAAAATTCCTCTTATCGTTTTTGAAGGAGGAGAAGCCCTTCGGTATGACGAGGGATCTATTAAAAGTGGATTGGCCGGGATTGTTTCCTTTATGCGCGCTATCGGTATGCTGCCGGCGTTGAAATCCAAGAAGCAGACACGTATTAAGTCGGCCATTGCACAGGGGAACCACTGGGTACGCGCTTCCGGTGGAGGAATTTTAAAAATCAAAAAGAAACTGGGTAGTCCTGTGGATAAAGGGGATTTGATGGGAATTATTTCCGATCCTTTCGGTGAGGATAAAATTGATGTCCGTGCCGTCGGTAAAGGGATTATTATCGGGCAGACACAAATTCCATTGGTCAACCGTGGGGACGCGCTCTTTCATGTGGCAACTTTTGAAAAAACAGAGCATGTGATTGAGAATATCGAAGCCTTTGAGGATCAATTTGATATTAATACGGGTTAAGCCTGAAACTGTTTGGACCGTTTATGAAAAAACTATTAATTATTGACCGTGATGGAACGATTATTGTTGAACCTCCGGACGAGCAGATTGACAGTCTTGAGAAGCTGTCTTTTATTGATGGTGTTCTAGCCAATCTTAGCCAAATCGATAAAGATTTTGACTATGAATTGCTGATGGTCACTAACCAGGACGGTTTAGGGACGGATTCATTTCCGGAAGATAATTTCTGGCCTGCGCATAATGTAATGTTGGATAAACTCAAAGAGCGTGGTATCATTTTTAAAGAGGTCTTGATTGACCGGAGTTTTGAAAAAGATAATGCTCCAACACGTAAACCTCGAACAGGACTTATGAAGCCCTATATCGAGGGAGATTATGATTTAAAGAATTCATTTGTCATTGGTGACCGTTTAACCGATATTGAATTCGCTAAAAATTTAGGTTGCTGCGGCATATGGATTAAAGATGGTCCCAGTGAAGAAGAACGTCAAGCCATTGACGATAAAGAATTGGGAAGTGTATTAGTCCTAACCACGACCAGTTGGGAACATATCTACCGTTTTTTAGCACAATCGAATTCCTAATCTTATGAACGCAAACAATTATTTAGAATTGATGCTCGCGCTCGTCCGCGAAGCCGGAAAAATTGCTGTCGATCTTATAGAGAACAGTGAGCCCGGTTTTAAGACGGATAATTCTATTGTCACTAAGGCCGACCATGCCATTTCTCAGTTAACTCACCGTCATCTGGAAAATGTCTTAAATTCTTCTGGCCATATTTTGATTGATGAAGAAGATCCCCAGAATATTCAATATCTTAATCAGGAACGTTTGGAACAGGCCGAATATGTGTGGTCGATTGATCCGATTGACGGCACACGTCTTTATGCCAACGCTATGCCGCATTACGGAATCTCTATCGGGCTTTTAAAAAACTTAAAGCCCTATATGGGAGTTGTCTATTTTCCACATATTGGTGAATTGTTTTATTGTGATGGTGAAAAGGCTTATTTTGTCCGGCATGCGTTTTCGGATCGGGAAGAAAAGAAACAAATCCAGCCGATTGATCAGGAAGTAACAACTCAACATGTTTTTTTCTGCCATGATTCTTTTTTTCAGAAGTACCATTGGGACTATTCCACTTGCCGTGTGATGATTTTGGCCTGCGCGGTGATTGATATTTGCTGGCCGGCTATCGGTCGTGGTTGCGGGTCTATCCTGCAGCCGGCGATTTGGGATATTGCCGGGTCCTGGCCGATTGCCCGTTGCGCCGGTTTGGACTTACGGGTTTTGAAAACCGGTGAAGTATGGGATCGGCTGGATGTCAGCCGGGTTTCTCATGACGGTAAAAAACCATGGGAAGCGACGGAAGCCTATATCTTATCCTCAGAGCGGAATTTCCATATTTTACGTGATAGTATGATTTTGTTGCAAAATCAATAAATTTGACAAATAATCAAATTTATGTTAATCTTTCCACAATCACATCCCTCAAGAAATCTTACCTAGAATTCCCTCATTCGGTTCTTATATCTTACATTTAAAGGAGGTGAAGAAGAATGCGTCGACATGTTCTGTGTGCGTTGTTAGGTATGATGCTTTGTATGTCTATCGCGAATTCCGCCGTGGCGGAGGACGTTTATGTCACAAAGTATGGCAAGAAGTATCATAAGGAAGGTTCCCGTTTTATTAAAAATAAAGACGTGGAAAAACTTTCCCGTGAAGAAGCCGAGTCCAGAGGGTACGAGCCGAGCAGTGATTTTCTGAAGGAAGATCAGGCTGGTGAAGAAGCCAAAAACTCTGAATCTGAAGCGGCAAAGTAAGTCAAAAGGGGTTGGGGTGGATTTTGAAAATTCGGCCCAACCCCTTTTTTCATCCGCCTACGCTTCTTGGTTCGCAAACCTAAACATCTTGACATTAAATTCCCAACCTGTTATTATTCTTTCCCATTGGTAAATAAGGAGTTGTTGCGCTAATGCAACGGAGAAACGATGCCGAATCAGTCAACCTATTTAGATGAGCAGCTGATTGATATGATTGTTAAAATCAGCGGGCAGGAAATCCGGGATTTTCTGGATTTCCTGGTAACGAAGGATACTAACTCTGCCTTTGCCCGAAGCGCGGATTGGCCTGTATTGGCGGCGAACTTAGATCCCCAATGGCATAAAATCGCGGAAAATTTTCAACAACAACCGGATGCTTACAGCGACACCGTTCTGGTGGAAAATGGCCGTTGTTACCAAACAGCTGTTAATCACCCCGTTCGTATTGAAGTCCGACGTACCGATAATGTGCCGGGGGCCGCGCAGGTGGCGGCTAAGGGTATCGCCGGCGATTTTCGATTAAATGCCATTGAGCGGATTAAAGCAACAGCCTTTTATAAACGCAACGCGTTTGAAGTGAAATTATCCGGGACATCCAGTTTTGAATTTAATACTTTAGGAGTTGATAAAGCGTTACCGCTGATTTATCTGGCACATCATTGGGAAAGCATTTTGCGTGCGGTTGGTTATCAGCCCGGTGTAAATATTAATGCGCTAAAACACCGTACGGTTATCATTGCCGACGGAGACGGAACGACTTATGGTATGCCTAAAAGCGGTGAGCTTCCGGTACTGAAAGATAGTCCGGCGTGTGCGCCACTGTTAAAATACCTGCATTCGGGCGGTGTTTATGTCATTATTTCCGGTAATAATTTACAGCGCACATTGGATCGTATTAATAATGCGATTGATGATGATTTGAAGAAGAATGTCATTGTTGCGGCGAACGGTTGCGCGGATTTGGCTGTATATACAGCTAATGATTATCGAATGATTGAAAGTTACCGGTTAAACGCGATTGGTGACGCTCGCAATAAACCTAATGCTGCACCGCTGGATGCTATTTATATCGGTGATGATGGAAAAAGTGACGGCAATGACTTTCCCGCTTTTAACGAAATCGGTTTTGACCGGTCTTTTTATGTCGGCGAAGATCGGTCCGCAGGTATTTTTCCTTCTTTGCTGAAGGGACATGTGAGAGGATTTGAATCAGGAACGGCCCGTATTTTAAGTTATATTAACCAATTATCCCAACAGCGGGAACAAGGTGTCCTTTTCACAGAAAAAAATATTGAGGCTATTCTGCAACGGGTTGGAGGCTGATATGGTTGTTGCATCGACATTGTGCTATATCCAAAAGGACGGAAAAACCCTTATGTTACATAGGGTTAAGAAGGATGCTGATATCCATGAGGGTAAGTGGAATGGGTTGGGAGGAAAGATTGATCCCGGCGAGACACCCGAAGAATGCATCATTCGTGAAGTCCGGGAGGAATCCGGGCTGGAGCTTAAGTCCCCCAAATTACGGGGAGTTATGACTTTTCCCGAATTTAAAGACCGGGAGGACTGGCTGGTTTTTCTTTTTACAGCCAACACATTTAGTGGTAAGCTTATGGAATGTAATGAAGGCCATTTGGAGTGGATTGACGACCATAAGGTGTGTGATCTCAACCTGTGGGAAGGTGACAAATACTTTATTGAATGGTTGAAAAAAGACGTATTTTTTTCCGCCAAATTTATATATAAGGATAAAAAGCTTATTGATCATAGCGTGACTTTTTATGATTAATGGTTCGGTAACATTGTATGTCAAAAGAAGAAAAGAGTAGGGAGAAAAAAATGAATCCTGTTACAACACCATCAGAAGACCGCATTCTGAATTGTGATACAAAAGATGCCAGTGGTCTAAACGATTTTCATCGTTTACCCGATTTATACGGTATTGATATCGATAAGGTGGGAATTAATCGTTTCCGCATTCCAATGAACTATCGCCATAAAGACGGTACGGTGATGAATCATGATACCGAAGCCAGTATGTATATCCACTTTCCGAAGGGAAAGGCTGGTATTAACATGAGCCGTCTTTACGAAATCCTTCAGCAGGAAGCGGCCAGACATGAAGTCGATAGCGGATTGTTTAAGGCCATTCTTGGACGTTACCGCGCAGATATGCGGGATAACGATGATGAAGAAAAATATAAAGATGCGTATTTAAAATTACGTTTTAACTATCCGTTAAAACAACCGGCCTTAAAAAGTGATAATTACGGCTGGCAGTATTATCAATGTATTCTCGAGGGACGAGAAGACAAAACAGGCACAATCCGGATGTTTTTAACGGTCCACTACGAATATTCATCGACATGTCCGTGCAGTTTATCCATGTCGAAACAATATGAATCCGAATACGCCGATAGTACAACCGATGAAGGTAACGGGATGGCCGTTCCGCACAGCCAGCGTTCTGAGGCTCGGGTTACGGTTGAATTGCCGTTTGAATCGGATTTCTTTGTGGAAGATTTGGTCGACTTATTACGCGCGGCTATTCCGACGGAAACACAAAGTTTTGTCAAACGTGTTGATGAACAGGCGTTCGCTCTTTTAAACGCGCAAAATCCTATGTTTGTGGAACACGCGACACGCCGATTAAGTCTTGCCTTAAATGCTGAGAAGAGGATCGTGGATTGGGTAGCTTCGGTGGAACACTGGGAGTCATTACACAGCCACAACGCGGTCGCCGTTATCCGTAAAGGAGTTCCCGGAGGATTGAAATAAGTTCTATGGCAGGTTCCGCGCATGACCATAAACATAAAGCCGGCGGTCAGGGACCAATTCCTGTTATGCTGGTGACAGTGAGTGATACACGAACTCCTGAAACAGATGAAAACGGCAAGTATTTGTCGGAACAAATCACAACAGCCGGTCATAACGTTATCAGCCGGGAAATTGTTAAAGATGAACCGCAGGCGATAGCGGACGTTCTGGAAAAAGCTGTCCAGTCAGATGCGCGTATCGTCATTTTCAATGGCGGAACGGGAATATCCCATCGGGACAGAACGTTTGATGTGATTTCACGCTGTTTGGATAAAGAATTGCCCGGGTTCGGCGAATTGTTCCGTGTTCTTAGTTATGAGCAGGTTGGCGCGTCAGCAATGTTGTCCAGAGCCGTGGCCGGTGTTTATCACGATACGATTATTATGAGTTTGCCCGGATCTCCGATGGCTGTCCAATTAGCCTGGGAAAAGCTTATCGCTTCGGAAATGGAACATTTGGCTTGGGAATTAATACGATAATTTATGGAAGGAAAATAATATGATCTTGTCCGGTCTAGAGATTAAAAGAAAACTGAATAAAGAAATTTTTATCGATCCCTATAATGAAGATCAATTAAATACCAATAGCTATAATCTTCGTCTTCATAATGAAGTGCTGGTTTATGAAAACGACATTCTGGACATGCGTAAACCCAATAAGGCGAATCCTATGACAATTCCGGAAGAAGGGTTGGTTTTGGAAACAGGAAAGCTTTATTTGGGACGGACACAAGAATATACAAAAACATTGGATTGTGTGCCGATGCTGGAAGGCCGTTCATCTATTGGGCGATTGGGATTATTCGTACATGTTACGGCCGGATTTGGTGATGTCGGTTTTGCCGGTTACTGGACGCTGGAAATGTTTTGCGTTCAACCCATCCGCATTTATGCCGGGATTGAAATTTGTCAGATTTTTTATCATACCCTTGAGG
>JAGQKQ010000075.1 GCA_020430005.1 Candidatus Omnitrophota bacterium | reverse complement strand
GCCCAATTCGTCTTCCGCGGTAAATTTGAAGTCACTAAGTTTGGTGTACCCTTTTTGAAACAAAATACGCGAGCGGATTCTTCCCACGCCTTTTAACTGCACAATATCCAGGAGCTCTTTTTTTACACCATAACGCACGCGGTTACGTAAGTCCTGCAGCTCAAAAGTGAGAGATTTCTTGCGCAGAAGTTCCGCGATCGTTCCGGCAGCGTATAGTAGCCATTGCGTGGCATCAATATGCCGATAGACATCGCCCGGCCCGACGCTGAATTGATCACAGATCACATCTTCCTTTTCTTCTTCAATCCATTGGTTCAAGAGCCAGGCGGCTTTAATAGAAGAGAGGTAGGTATAAAAATCTTCAATTTCAGGATAATTTTCCGGGGTAAATATAAAATCTTCGTGATGGTTAGAAGCAAAAAACTCTAAATCTTCTACATCCTTTTTCCCGACGGATAACCCGGGACCGTCAGGGCAGCAGGTAATCATATGTAACACACCGATGGGAGAAAAGTTGTTGGATGTCCGGTTTAAACCTTCGCGAATCGTAATTGTTGTTAACGGGTCGATATAAAGACGGCTGGTTAAAGCCCCCAGCGGTGTTGCAAAAAAACGGTATCCGCTTTTTTCAACAAAGCCTTCCCGTTGAAGGAAATCAAAAATGTTTACAATAAAATCGAAAAGATCTGTCTTTGGCTGTTGATGGGCTAAAAAGGTGTGGGAGATAAACTCGAACATCCCGTCCACATCGTGCACATAACCACCGGCAATGGAGGCCAGAATATGGATCCGCAAAGCCGATTCATTAGATAGTTTTGATGTCACCGGTTCCGGATCGGCATGAATATACTTTTCAAAAAGGGTGCTGGCTTGGGACGATGTTTTCGCAATCAATACAGCTTCACCATATTCATCGTATTGCGGTCGTCCGGCGCGGCCTGCACATTGTTTATATTCAGAAGTTGGAATATAAGCGGCCCCTAATCCGCTTTCAAAACGTTTGCAGTCACGGATAATTGCCCGGCGGGCCGGAAGGTTGACACCGGCGGCTAAGGTCGGCGTGCAGCTAATCGCTTTAATCAGATTTTCTTTAAAGGAATCTTCAATCAGTGAGCGTTGCGCCGGTTTTAAACCGGCATGATGAAAGGCGCTCCCGTGTTTTATCACCTCAGCAAGTTTATGGCAAAGTTTGGTAGCGGCCGCGCTGGATGATATGCGCTTTGAAATCTTGGCTAGTTTATCCTTTTCTTCGGGTGTTAGAACTTTGGCCACACTCGCACAGATTTGACGGCTGACGGCTTGAGCCGAGCGACGGGAGTTAACGAAAATTAAAACCTGTCCTTTGCCGCGCAGCGTATCAAGCGTAAGTTTGCTCACATCATCAGGGGCTTCTTCGGTAATGTATTTTGAACCATAGCCATCAAAAAGAATATGTTCGTTTTGATAAACCCCTTCTTTTAAAGGAATGGGGCGCCAGTCGCTTAAGACCAGTTCACTTTTTAACCATTTGGCCATTTCATTGGCATTGTTAACGGTTGCGCTTAAAGCCAACAATTGGACATCGGGATTTAACTGTTTAATACGCGCGGTTAGAATTTCCAGGGTAGGGCCGCGCAGACCGTCGTTGATAAAATGGATTTCATCCAATACAACAACAGAAAGGTTATCAATCAGCCACTGGGCTTTGGAACGCAGGAGAGAATCTACTTTCTCTGCCGTGGCCACAATAATTTGATAGCGGTTTAAATATTTGCTGGGACTGTCAATGTCGCCGATGGCCAAACCGACCTGAATACCTAAGCTTTCATACTTTTTCTTAAAATCATTATATTTTTCACTGGCTAAGGCTTTTAACGGCGCGATGTACAAACAACGATTGTTTTTATCATTAAGTAAAGCCTTAACCATGCATAATTCGGCAATTAATGTTTTTCCAGCAGCGGTAGGAACCGACATAAGAAGGCTTTTGCCTTTTAGAACGCCCTTTTGAACGGCGTCGGCTTGCGGCGGATGAAGATCCGTGATGCCGGAAGAAAGAATGATTTTCTGGGCATCTTCGGAAAAATGATGGTCGGTCAGGGCTTGGTGAAGTTTCATAATGGCTTGTTCTAACATAGATTAAAGAAGGCGTCAATGGCTTTGTCAGGCGGATTTACTATTGTAAGACTTATTTAACACTTTTTGAAAAATGTTTTGGGTTGACCATCCTAAAAAGACACCCTATAATTGACCAGTCAGGCATTTTACTGATTTAAAACTGAAAATTCTATGAAAGCCATACTACAGCGCGTTACAGAATCTCACGTTACAGTTGAATCAAAAGTTATTGGAAAAACAGGATTTGGAATTCTTGTTCTTCTGGGTGTATCGAAAGAAGATAATGAATCGGATGCTGATTTTCTTATTCAAAAAACCGTCCAGTTGCGTATGTTTGATGATCCCCAGGGGAAGATGAACCTTTCCGCATTGGATGTGAAAGCGGATATTCTTGTTGTGTCCCAATTTACCATTTATGGAGATTGCCGCAAGGGACGCCGGCCTTCTTTTGATCAGGCGGCTGATCCTCAAACCGCCGAACACCTTTATGAATATTATGTTAAAGGGCTTCGCGAGCAGGGACTAAAGGTAGAAACAGGACAATTTCGGGCGATGATGCAAGTCTCGCTGGTCAATGACGGACCGGTTACTTTTATATTGGATACAAATTAAGTGGTCTGTGATCAGTGGTCTGTGTTCGGTTGTGCTTCGGATCACGGATCATAGAAAACGGATCACATAGACAATGAATATATACGATACGCATGCGCATCTTGATCATATCGAAGACCTTTCCCCGGCGTTAGAGCGGGCTGTTCAGACGGGGGTTAAAGGTGTCGTTGCCGTTAGCATTAGTTTGAAATCCTGTACACGCACACTTGAAATTGCCAAAGAATATTCGAATCCGATCATTTATCCAGCGCTTGGTATGCATCCTTCGGATGCCGATAGAAATGATGTGGCGGCCTGCATAGATCTTATAAAGGAAAATGTTTCGCGCATTATTGCTGTCGGAGAAATTGGTTTAGACTTTTGGTACAAGTGGGTACGTAAAGACAAAGAAAAAAAGGATGAACAGCGGGAAGTGTTTCAGGCCTTTTTAAACGTTGCCAGAGAAACCAATCTGCCGGCGATTATCCATACCCGTGGCACATGGCGGGAAGCCTTTGACCGAACAAAAGCAACGGGTTTAACCAAGGCGTTATTTCATTGGTATAGCGGTCCGGTGGATGTTCTAAAAGATATTTTAGATGCCGGTTATTATGTATCGACATCGCCATCGGTGGCGTATAGTCCGCAATCGAGAGAAGCCATGAGCTACGCGCCGATTGAGCAAACATTGATTGAAACCGATTCTCCGGTTTTTTATAAAAACCGTGATACGGATGATGAGGGGTTTAAGGCCGAACCGAAAGATGTGTTAAAGACATTATCAGCGTACTCTAAATTAAAAAATGTATCGGAAGATAAAACCTTATCGATCTTAAACAATAACGCAGAAACATTTTTCAATTTTCAGAAATTTCAAAGTTAATGATTAGTTAGGGGAGGAATCATGAAGAAATTTATTCTCATCGTACTTTTACTGGCTGTTTTAGGTGGGGCCGGATATTACGCTTATACTCAATTTTATTCCAACACCAGCGCGGATATGGAAAGTGTTCTTCCATCCGGCGCGATATTTTACACACGTTTTTCCGATGTTGAAAACAATAGACAAAAGATTATCTCTACGGATGTGTGGAAAAACTGGAAAAAAATCGATTTTAAAAGTCTTTTTTCAGAATTAAACAACACTGTTGTTCAACAAGAAGACGTTCAGAAATTTCTTGATAACATTACCGGCCCGGACGCGCAGAATATCTACAAGAAATTTTTAAGTACAGATGTTGCCGTTGCCTTTTATCCGACTGACTTTGATTATAGTAATATGCAGGATATGAGTGAGGCTAAGATGTTGGAAAAAGTATTCGGAGGGCTTTTCTTGGTGACCCGTGTCAGCGCCGATGTTCAGGCGGCGGAATTCTTGTCTCGTTTCGTCAATAATTTTGGAAAAAATGTGACCGTTAGAAAAGTGGAATATGAAGGACACACAATCCAATTAATCCCGTTAGACGGCGGTGATGCTGAAATCGGTTTTGTCCGTTTTAATGATTTGATGGTTTTAGGTATCGGAGAATCGCCGGCCAAAAAGGCGATCGATGTTTATCAAAAGACGGCACCGTCTTTGGCGGAAGATGCGGTTATTATGAAGGCCAGAAAAAATGCCATAGCTTCACCGGACGTGTTTAGTTTTTGGGATATGGCGGGATATTTCCGTTCCATGATGACTGCGTTGAACAGCTTGCCCAATATACAAGACAATCCTGAAATGTTTCGTCAAGAGATGGATGATCTGGAACGTTCGTTTTCCGGTATTGAAGGATTCTCTGTGTCTGTAGATATTGATACCAACCTTTCTACAATTAAGTCAGACTTTTATTTTAATATCGACCAAATGAAAAATACGGCCTTAGCCGAATTGTATACAAATTGCCGTCCGGTCGAAAATAAAACGATTCAGTTTATTCCAAAGGACGTTATGGCCTATTACTGGGGAACGTGTTTGGATTTTAATTATTACTGGAGTGAAATTCAAAGAGAGTTGGCCAAAAGTCCGGGACATTCCGCGCAAAGAATAGCGGCTGTCGAACAGACCTTGGGAATGAGTATTGAGGATGATATCCTTCCTGCGTTTGGGAATGAACTGGGGGGATACATGACTGAGATTCAAACCGGAGGATTTTTTCCTGTTCCCAAACTGGCACTATTCGTCAAAACGGGTGATCTTACCAAAGCTCGAACTTTAATGGATAAGCTTATTCAACAGGTTCCTTTAATTATGCCTCAAGAGGAAACATACGATGGAATGTCGATCAAGTATCTGGCTTCTCCGATACCGGATGTACAGCCGAGTTATGCGTTTCTGGATAACTATTTATTAATCACATTAAATCGGGCATTGATGAAAAGTTCTATCGACACAATGAAAGACAAGACACTATCTCTGCTGGAAAACGAGTCTTTTAAGGAAGTCAATAAAGGATTGACGGATAAGGCGGTCAATGTCCAATATTTAAAGTCGGACAAATTTTTTCTCCGATTGGAAAATATTGTGGAATGGGGCAATGCCTGGGCCGGTTCTCAAGAACAAAAGAAGGTCGCTTTTCAAGCCGGGGCGGAGAAAAAACTGCAAGATACGAAAAGCCAAATCAGTATTTTAGAGCAAGAAATAGAAGAACTGCAAAATAAAGTCCTTCTAGTCGATGATGAAATATGGAATTTTGAAACGAAAAATATGGATACGACCATGAAAAAGCAGGAAAAGGAAAGTATCAAAAATGATATTGCTTATAAAAGGGGAGAAGTATCTGCTTTTAAAGAACAACTTCCCGAAATAGAAATGATGATTCAGGATTATAGTCAAAGCAATAATGAAGATGGTCGCCAGGCGCTTATCAATGATTTTCTTTATCCGTTTCTGAAAGGGTTACAGGCCTTAAAAACGGTGGGATCAAAAACAGTCTCCGGTGAGGGCGTGCTTGAAGGAACGACATATATTAAATTATAAGATCCTATGTCCGACGAACGCTACAACAAAGGTTTAAAAATATTAAATGCCATTGATCCGCAGGCGATCTCCCGAGTGGAGGAATTGCTTAAGGATATCTGTCCGGATATGACCCGCCTGATTGTTGAGTTTCCGTACGGGGACGTTTATTCCCGGGAGGCGCTGGACCTTAAAAAACGCGAACTGATTACAATCGCTTCTTTGGTAACGCTGGGTAATGCCGAGCCTCAGTTAAAGGTGCATATCCAAAACGCGTTAAATGTCGGGTGTTCTAAAGAGGAGATTATAGAGACGATTATGCAAATGAGTGTTTACGCCGGCTTTCCTGCCGCGTTGAATGGACTATTGGCGGCAAAGGCGGTGTTGACAGATTCAAACAGGTCTTCATAATGGAAATTGTTTATGGACAAGGTGAATATCAAGAAGGATCAAAACATTTTTCGGGACGGATTGTCCTAAGTGAACATAAATTGTTTTTAAAAGATGAACAGGGACAGGATCTGCCGCAAACATATATTCCATTGGAAAAAATTGAAAAAATAAAACAGAAAGCCAATGTCTGTGAAGTTTATGTTCGACCTGCGATTACCGTGCGCTATCAAGCCGTTTTAAAAGGGGAAAAATCGTTTATCGACAGTCTTGTAAAAGAACTGGTCCAACGTCGCCGTCTTAAGAAACAGTTTTTGCGGCGGGAATGGATCGAGGAGATCTCTTGAAAACCATCCGTAAATATGCCGTACTTGGTATTCTTATGTGTTTAATGGTAACACAAAGCGGCTGCTCTTTGCTTAAGGCGCCCTTGCAGTTGATCAAGGTTCCGTTTGTTATTCTGGAAAAAGCCCTGGCCATTGCCAAGAAACTTCCCAAACCACCACCGGGTGTTTTCGGCGGATTTTAAACCTATATCGGGGACGTGTAACGTACCCCAAAGCAGGGGACACGTACTTGTACGTGTCCCCGGAATGTTTATGAAAAATAGAGAAATCGCTGAACTTCTGACCAAGATGGGAACTCTATTGGAAATCAGAGGTGATCTGGTTTTTAAAGTTCGAGCCTATTACAAGGCGGCGGAGAATATTAACGCACTGGCGGAAGACATTGCCGTGGTCGAACAGGAAAACCGTTTGGCCGACATTCCCGGAGTCGGCAAAACTATGCAGGAAAAGATAAAAGAGTTTCTCGAAACCGGCAGCTTGTCCTCCTATGAAAAACTGATCAAAGATGTTCCTGAAACAGTTCTTGATGTTATCCATATTCCTTCCGTTGGTCCCAAAAAGGCTAAATTGTTTTTTGATGAACTTAAGGTGAAGGATATCCCGTCGTTAAAAAAGGCAGCGGAGTCGGGAAAACTGCTGGATCTTCCCGGGATTAAAGAAAAGACGGTGACCAATATTCTTGATGGTATCAAAATTGTTGAACAGGGCCAGCAACGCATGAATTTGGGAAAGGCTTCCCGTGTTGCGGAAACGTTCATTGAAGAATTGAAAAAGTTAAAAGCCGTCAAACAGATTAACCCGGCCGGAAGTTTGCGCCGGGGCCGTGAGACGATTCGTGATATTGATCTTTTGATAGATTCGAAAGATCCCAAAGCCATTATGGATGTGTTTGTTCATTTACCACAAGTCAAAAGCATTAACGCGTACGGGGATACAAAGTCATCTATTCTTACCACGGACAATGTGCAGGTAGATTTACGGGTTGTGGATACAAAAAGTTATGGAGCGGCGCTTTTGTATTTTACCGGCTCCAAGAATTTTAATATTAAATTACGACAGGCCGCCATTAAAAAAGGGATGAAAATTAATGAGTACGGTGTGTTTAAGGTCAATGATCGTAAGGAACAGTGTGTCGCGTCTAAAACGGAAAAAGAATGTTTGGAGGCGTTCGATTTGCCTTATGTCCCTCCGGAATTGAGAGAGGATATCGGGGAAAAGGATATTTTTTCCGGAAAGAAACTCCCTGAATTGATTGAACTCAAAGATCTTAAAGGTGATTTTCACGTCCATTCCACATGGTCGGACGGCAAGAATTCTATCGAAGAAATGGCCGAAGCGGCCCGGCAGCGCGGTTTTTCCTATCTCGCGATCAGCGATCACTCCCAAAAGTTGCGTATTGCGCGTGGCGTTTCCCCGGAGGATCTGAAGAAAAAGAAAAAAGAAATCGATGCGTTGAATAAAAAATATAGCAATTTCCGTATCCTATTTGGTACAGAACTTGAAATAGACGCGGAAGGTAATTTAGATTATAATGACAAAATACTTAGCGAGTTTGATATAGTCATTGCTTCTATTCACACAGGTTTTGAGCAGGGATCAAAGACATTGACCAAGCGTTTGATGCGCGCTATGCAGAGTAAATATGTCAATATTATCGCGCATCCCATGGGTGGTCATATCGGCAAGAGGGAACCATACGAGGTGGATTTTAAGGCCGTGTGTCAGGCCGCTGTTGATCATAACGTATTTTTGGAAATCAATGCCTTTCCGGTTAGATTGGACTTGAATTCCCAAAACGTGTATTATGCCAGGAGCCAGGGCGTCAAATTTACGATTAATACCGATTCTCATAATGTCAGCCATATGGATTATATGAAATTGGGTGTTTCCATTGCCCGGCGGGGTTGGCTGACAAAGAAAGATGTTCTTAATACACAAACGCTTGCTCAAGTGATGAAATCAATAAAAAAATAAGAAGTTAAATGTAAAAGGTTAAAAGTAAAAGTTTTTTTGGCAGGTTATTTCATTTAATACAATAACGGTATAAACATTCAACTTTTTACATTTTACAAATAATTAGCCAATCAAGTATGTTCAAAATTACCAATAAGATACTTCTCGCCAATAACGTCAAACGTATGGATTTTGCGGCACCCAATATTGCCAAGAAAATCCGGCCCGGACAATTTGTCAGTATCTGCGTTGAACAAG
>JAGQKQ010000074.1 GCA_020430005.1 Candidatus Omnitrophota bacterium | reverse complement strand
GTTCCCAAAACCGAACGTCAGCGCATGCGTGTCATGCTTAACGGTGTTTTTCTTCACCTTCATCCGGTACGCCTGCCAAAACATGCTGTCAAAGTCAAATACACCTGGTGTATGGGGGGATTATCATTCTTTGTTTTTCTTGTGTTGACCGTGACAGGAATTTTGTTGATGTTCTATTACCGGCCAACCGTAGAATATGCTTATGGAGACATTATTGACATGCAGGAGCAGGTTCCGTTAGGGATTATGCGCGAAATCCACCGCTGGAGCGCTCACTTAATGGTTATTACTGTATGGCTGCATATGTTCCGCGTGTTTATGACCGGTTCTTACAAACCACCGCGTGAATTTAACTGGGCGATTGGTGTAGTTCTTTTGGTTTTAACAATGCTTATGAGTTTCACGGGATATCTCTTACCATGGGATCAGTTGGCCATCTGGGCGATTACAGTCGGTTCGAATATGGCTGGGGCGTCACCTTTGGTGGGAACATCCGGACCCGGTTCAAATCTTTTAGCGATTGGTGATGTGAATTTTGTCACCTCGTCATCAGACGCGAAATTCGCCATGCTTGGAGGACGTTTTGTCGGAGAAGGGGCTTTATTACGTTTCTATGTTCTTCATTGTATCGGATTACCGTTTGTCATTATGATTTTCATGATTGTTCACTTCTGGCGCGTTCGAAAAGATGGGGGTATTTCAGGACCAACCTAATCTAGTGCTTAGTTCTTAGAAGGAAAAATATGGTAGAAGCAATCAAACATTTCATTAATACCGGAACCAATCCAAAAATCTTATTCCCGATTTTGATCGTGGTGTATTTCTTTATGTTTCCTTCGACGGATTTTATGTACAAGGTGCATAAAAAGCTCGGTCTCAACAATCTGTGGACCAAAAAAGGAGGGATTGGCCTTTTTACATGTCTATTTTTATTTTTCCTCTTCGGGTTAACTGATCCAAACTTTCGCCTTATTGTGACCAAACCGGATAACGTTCCAATCGTCGGTCTATTGTTTTTAGTCTTTTTCTTTTTGTGGTTCAGCATGAAACAGGCTTGGGATAATGACCGCCGGACAGACGAAGGAAAACTTCCCCAGGAAGCGGAAGATTCCAGAGAAAAAATCCTGGTATGGCCAGACCTTGTTTATATCGAATTTATTGCCCTCCTATTATGCGCGGCACTTATTATTTTCTGGGCGATTGCTTTAAACGCACCGATTGAAGAACCGGCAAACCCGTCGGTTTCACCAAACCCTTCGAAAGCACCTTGGTATTTTCTTGGACTTCAGGAAATGCTGGTCTATTTCGATCCATGGCTGGCCGGTGTTATTTTCCCAACGGTTATTATGATCGGTTTTATGGCCATTCCATTTATTGATAACAATCCAAAGGGAACCGGTTATTACACGTTTAAAGAACGGAAAATGGCGATTTCCATTTTTATGTTTCTCTGGCTTGTTCTTTGGATTTTCCTGATTTCCACAGGAACCTTCTTGCGGGGACCAAACTGGAACTTCTTCGGCCCGTTTGAATACTGGGATCCTCATAAACTTGAGGCGTTAACCAATATCAATTTGTCCGAATACGTTTACATGATCTGGCAAAACAGAAGTCTTCCGGATAATATTCTTCTTCGTGAAATGTGGGGATTTCTGGCGCTTGGCGCTTACTTCGGAGGGATGCCGTTATTTTTGGCCTTAACGTTTTTCCGGGGTATTTTTAAGAAATTAGGTGTTTTACGCTACAGTGTTTTCAGCTTTCTCTTATTAATGGCGATGTTTCTGCCGATTAAAATGTTTTTGCGCTGGGCATTTAACATTAAATACATTGTCGCGATTCCGGAGTTTTTCTTCAACATATAATAGAGGACCAACGTGGGAAAAGATCAACGTTACTACAATATTAATAAACTGAATGTTATTTTTGCAATTGCCGCCTGTACTTTACTTTTCGCTTTAATTTCCTTATTCGCGAATGACTATTCCAGAAAATGGAAGGACTATCAAAAAGAATTCCATCTATTGGAAATTGAAAACGCCCGCACAAAATATGACGCCGTCATGAACCAACTTGACGGAAACGAAGAATATCAAACTCTCCTGAAAGAATTAGACGAAGCCGAAAAGGGGCATGCCGAAAAATGCGGAGCGATTGCCCACAGCGAAGAACTCACCCAGTTACAAGCAGAGAATGACCTCGTTCAACAAAATTATAAATTTCGTAAGGCCGAATTAGATGCGGCCAAGTACCGTTTTGAGGCAACTGAAGCCCATCCCGCCTACGGACAAGATTTAGAAGCCACCAAACAAGAATTTCTCACTCTGGAAAAACAGGTCGATGATCTGCAACTTAAATTAGAATCATCCAATACCCGTCTCACTCAAAAGAAAAAAGAAATTGATGCGTGTTCCGATGAGCTTAAAAAACTGGATCGGCAGCGTTATGAATTGGCCAAGCAAAAAGAACTTATTGAGCGGAAATTAAAAAACATTGATCCCAACGCCATGGATTTCACAAATCAAGTCGCGCAAATGGTCCGTGATCTGCCTGTGTTGGATTTAGCTAATCCTAATTATAAAATCGAGCAGATCGTTTTAAAAGATATTCGTGACGATGTCAATTTCATGACCGTTCCAAAAGTCGAGCGTTGTATGACTTGCCACCTTGGCATCAGCAATCCTGATTATAAAAACGCCGCACAACCCTACAAAACACACCCTAACTTAGATCTTTTTATTGATAAAAATTCACCACACCCGCTGGAAGAATTTGGTTGTACAGTCTGTCACGGCGGACGGGGACGGGGAACCGATTTTATTTCAACGGCGCACACACCATCTTCCGACACACAGAAAAAAGAGTGGGAAGAAAAATACGACTGGCATGAATTGAAATTATGGGAAGAGCCCATGCTGCCGAAACAATATACCGAAGCTGGCTGTTTCAAATGTCACAGTGGAGAAACAGCTATCAAGGGAGCTGACAAACTTAATCTCGGTCTTCAGGTTATTCAACGGGCCGGATGTTATAATTGTCACCAAATTGATCAATTTAAAGGCTGGCCTAAAAGCGGACCAAGTCTGAGAATGGTTAAGTCCAAGTTGAGTAAGGATTGGATTTACAAATGGATTGAAGATCCAAAATCATTCCGGCACAACACCTGGATGCCAACTTATTTTAATCAATCCAATAATGATGATCCTGAATCTGTTAAGCGTTCGGAGCAAGAAATACTAGCTATTACGCATTATCTGTATACTGAAAGTGAAGAATTTACGGCGGACAAAATGCGTGCTAAGGGTAGTGCCGATCGTGGAAAAGAATTAGTGGCTTCGGTCGGATGTATGGCCTGTCACAATGTTCAGCCGCAGTCGATCGCAGAAAAAACAACCAAAGATACTTTAAGACGGGAGCATGGCCCGAATTTGATTGGACTAGGGTCCAAAGTGTCCAAAGAGTGGATTTATTCCTGGTTAAAAGACCCTAACAGGTATCATCCGACGACACGTATGCCCAATCTACGACTGTCCGATCAGGAAGCCGCTGATATTGCCGAATATCTTTACACTTCCCGAAACGAAAAATTCGAAGCAAAGAAAATTCCGGCCGTTGATCAAAAAGTACTGGGGGATATTGTCCTCGGTTATCTGACCTCCATGGACACTCATGCCGTTTCTGAAGAAAAATTGGCCGCTATGACTCAGGATGAACAACTGTATTTCGCCGGACAAAAATTAATCAATCGTTATGGTTGCTTCTCTTGTCATGATATTAAAGGTTTCGATAAGGCCAAGCCGATCGGTACAGAATTAACAGAAATCGGTAATAAATCCACTCACAAACTGGATTTTGGTTTTGTTCATATTGATCACAGCAAATGGGGATGGTTCAGCCAAAAATTAAAAGATCCCCGTATTTTTGATGAAGGAAAAGAAAAGGCCCCCGACGAAAAATTAATCATGCCAAACTTCTATTTATCTCAGGAAGAAGTTGAGGCTGCTGTAACTGTCTTACTTGGCTTAGTTAACGAACAGCCTGTAGAAGCCAAAAAAGTTCCACGCACACCGGAAAACCTTCAATTTGAAGCCGGACAAAAATTGATCGCTCAAATGAATTGTCAATCCTGCCATCAAATCCAGGGAGAGGGTGGAACCATTCAAAAAACAATTACAGACTGGTTAGTGGAATATGAAGGACGCGCTGCTTCCGATGCAGAAAAAGTAACGTCCAGTTTTTCACCGCCAAACCTAAAAGGTGTCGGACAAAAGGTCGATCCAAACTGGCTCTTTAATTTCCTACACCAGCCTACAGATCATATGCGCCCGTGGTTAAATGTCCGAATGCCGACATATAACTTTAACGCCGAACATTTAAATATGCTGGTTAAATATTTCCACACGATTGATGAAGAAAAATTCCCATTTAATTTTGAAGCTGACACGTCCTTAACAGATAAAGAATATAAAGCGGCCGAAAAGCTGTTCTCCAAGGATTATCTTGGCTGCGCACAATGTCACGTTGTTGGCGATCAAATGCCTTATGGAGAAGCGGACGCCTGGGCACCAAACTTGGCACTGGCAAAAACACGTTTAAATCCACATTGGGTATTAAAATGGATTAAAAACCCACAAGATCTTGTTCCAGGAACAAAAATGCCGACATTCTTTGATCCTTCGGATTTTGAAAATGCCGGTCCGCCGGATATCTTAGATGGCGATGAAAACGAACAAATTCGGGTTCTAAGAAATTATTTATTCCATCTCAGTGAAGTGAGCCCCAAAGCCAAAACAGTTTCAGTAACTCCCGCTGAACCAGCGCCCGCCGCCACTGCTACGGAAGAAACACAATAAACCTGTTGCTTGTCGCTCGTCGCTGGAAACCGGTTTATGTTTTCAATCTTTAAGATTGAACATTTAAGCAAAATCCATTCCAGCAACCAGGATCGAGCAACGAGCAACTAAAGCATGTTATCGTCTATTAGTCTATTAACAACTTTCATTTTTGCTGCGCTCTACCCGTTATGCTTTTGGATTAGTGCGCATGATCCTCTGAAAAATAACTTTCACCGCTTTCATTTGGGATTACCCTGTATTCTGGCAGGAATCATCGCCGTCTTTATATTACCGTCCACAGAATTTACCATAAGTATAAAAATTTTAACCGGCGCCTGGTTGGGCCTTCTGCTTATCATCACAGCTTATTATTGGAGCAAGGAAACACCTAATCCCATTTTAATTACTGTCGCCGTTCTTGCCGGATTGACAGCCTTTATTCAAACGCAAAACATCATTTTGAAAACAGGGTGGGAAGCCGCCTTTGCTTCGATTTTAGCCGGAGGCATTTTTGTAGCTTCTATGTTTGCCATGAATTTGGGACACTGGTATCTTAATGTTCACGGTCTGCCGGTCAGTCATTTATTCCGTGCAACCTATGTTTTCTGGGCTCTTGTGGCCATACGTTTTCTCTGGGATATTTATTACATTTTGACTACCAATGTTTTATATAGGGGAGAACCGTTTCCCTTAGCCCAGTTTATCCAGAAAACTGATGGAATCCTCATCTTATTAGGTATCTTTTTTGGCATTCTTTTTCCTCTGGGTGGTAACTATTTTGTTAAGGAAACACTGAAGCTTAAAAATACACAGTCCGCCACGGGCATTCTTTATGTTATTCTTGTGGCCGTCATTTTAGGAGATTTGGCCTTTAAGTACTATCTCATCAAATTCGGTATTGCCCTGTGAAATACTTCATTTATCGTGATCAAAAAAGCAAAGAATATGTTACCGTTGAATTAAACGATGACTCGACTCTAAAAAATCCCGATCCAAATATCAAGACAGAACACCTCAAAACTCTGGATGGCCAATTTGACCGCTGCCCATTATGCGAGTGCCGTCAGTTTTACCTATCGAAAAACTTCAATCAATTCGTCGGTTGCCTGATTATGGGACTCGGCATTGTTTTTGTCCCTGTCACGTATGGCCTGAGTCTGCCATTTTTTGCCCTGATCGACTGGCTTCTCTATAAGCGGGTTCAAACACTTGTGAACTGCTACCGCTGCGGCACAGAATTTCATAACTTCAATACTCCCAAACGTTTAAAGCCATTTATGCACCATATCGGCTTAAAATACGATAAGTATCGTGACTGATCTTGATACTGGATTCTGGGTACTGGATACTTGATACTTGAAATTTAAACTTTAATACAAGAAAATTTCTAGAATCAAGCATCAAGAATCAAGATTTTTTGTAACTTTTTTGGAAGTGGTGCGTTTAACCTTATGAACACTGAAATTTCAGATCAAAGGCCAAGAAACGTATGACAAACTCAACAGATGAACAACTTATGGCGGACTACCAGTCCGGCGATCAGGAGGCGATCAAAGTGATTTTCGAACGCTATAAAAGCCGTGTTTTGAATTTCTGTCTGCGGATGCTGCAGAACCGCGCGGAGGCGGAAGATGCCACCGGAGATGTTTTCTTGGCCTTATTCTCCGGGAAGTATTCTTACGACCCCAAGGCAAAATTCTCGACATGGCTTTTTACTGTTGCGCGCAACAACTGTATTGACCGCATCCGTAAACACAAAAAAACGGTATCCATGTGGTTTTCTCCTAAAAATACATCCGGGGAAGAGGAACGGCAGGTATCTGACACCAATCCTTCTTCTCCGGATCAACTGATAAAAAATGAAACAGCCGAATGCGTGAAGAACGCGATAAATAACCTTCCCTTTGAACAACGGGAAGCCATTATTTTACGCGAGTATCACGACTTCAATTACAAACACATTGCGGAAATTCTGGGATGTTCATTAGAAAAGGTAAAAATCCTTATTTTCCGCGGACGTGAACAGTTACGAAACGAATTGACATCCTTCATTAAGGAGGACCATCACAATGGATAAAGACTACATCAAACAACTTATTTCACTTGATATTGACGGGCAAACCAGCTCGGAAGAGAAAGAACTGATAAAGCAAGCCTTAAAGGACGATCCGTCCTTGAAAATATATTATAAAGAAATGCAAAAACTATCCGGTGCCTTACTGAGTTGGGAAGACGAACAACTCTCACCGGATTTAGAGGAAAAACTTTATCGTTCTCTTCCGGGTGCGACCCCGCAGGAGGATAAAACAATGAAAAGAAAACATAAACTTATTTCAGTAGGATTTGGCGGCGGTATTTTGGTAACACTCTTAATTTGTGTCATGGTCATGCACACCAGCCAAAATGTAAAACAACGCCGTATTGAAAACTTTACCGGAATCGATCCTGTTTATCAACCAAGCAGCACGGTAACAGAACAAACCAAAAGAGAAATTAATGAACCCAAAACAAGCGAAGTGGATGATAAGAATATCTCGTTTAAGGGCAAAGCCAAGCAAGACTTTGATGATGAAAGTCAAGTGGCCGCTCAATTTGTCGGTGGAAATAAACAACTTGCTCTCGGCAAAACACAAGCCCGCAATGAAGTAGCTGAAAAAAAGGAGTTATCCCGCGAAGTTCGTCAGGATAGTAGGTACTTTAAGGACCAAACTCCTGCTAGACCAAACGAGATCCAGTCCTCTGCAATGCCACAAAAACTGGCGGTCATTAACGGAACTCGCTCTGACATGCCCATACAAGAGGAGATTGCAGCAAGCTCAAAACTGCGGGATGCGGGGGGATTTGCGAGGGTTGACCGGCTTAGTGGTGCTATGGAATACGAAGCGCAACCCATGTCATACCCGGTGACAACACCCGAACCAACCGGTTACTGGAATACAGAAGATTATGATCGAATCTATGAAAATGAATTTTTAGCCGCTATCGATAATCCTTTATCCACATTCTCGATTGATGTGGACACGGCCTCTTACAGTAATGTTCGCCGTTATCTCAATAACAACCAATTACCCCCAGTTGATTCCGTCCGTATTGAGGAGATGGTGAATTACTTTAGTTACAATTACCCGCAACCGGAAGGGAAGAATCCGTTCTCTATTACAACGGATGCGGCTGTTGCCCCATGGAATCCAGATCACCAATTAATCCGTATCGGCTTGCAAGGAAAAGTTATGAGCGGAAAAGAGCTGCCACCGAGCAATCTGGTATTCTTGATTGATGTATCCGGTTCCATGAATGATCCAAATAAATTGCCGTTATTGAAATCCGCGTACAAAATGATGGTTAATCAATTATCCCAAAACGAACGTGTGGCCATTGTGGTTTATGCCGGCGCGGCCGGAACCGTGCTTGAATCAACACCGGCTTCCGATAAAAATAAAATCTTTGCCGCGATTGATCAATTAAGCGCGGGGGGATCCACTGCCGGCGGAGCAGGTATTAAACTGGCGTACTCCATCGCCAAAGAATTCTTTATAAAGGAGGGGAACAACAGAGTTGTGTTAGCGACGGATGGTGATTTTAATGTTGGTGTTTCCAGTGACAGTGAATTAATTGGGATAATCGAAAAGGAAAAAGAGGCGGGTGTGTTTTTAACTATACTCGGTTTCGGCACCGGCAATTATAAAGACAATAAAATGGAAAAGATCGCCGATAAAGGAAACGGAAATTATTATTATATTGACACTGAAAA
>JAGQKQ010000073.1 GCA_020430005.1 Candidatus Omnitrophota bacterium | reverse complement strand
CTTTGTTAACTGGCGGACAGCTGAAAAATTATAACCAACCTCCAGCATCTCAAACAGAAACTGCGGCAGGCTGCGGCTTAGCCGACGGAGAAAACCGCCTTTCTGCCCTTCCTTCTTGGCAAATGGATTATCCCCGGCTGTCTTTGTCGGATCATCCGGGTTTGGGGAAACAACTTTGACCTGATGACCTAACTCACGCAGTCCTTTGACAATATACGCGATATGAACCCCTTCAGCGCCCGTCCCCTGTGTTCTGTGATGATAAACAATATTTAAATTAGGGACGTACACCTTTTCCCCCATTTCCTGACTCCACTTTTATTCATTAAAAGTCACTAAATCACTCATTCAAAAACAAAATTCCTACGTTCGGAATTTAATAAACTATTTTTATATTTAAAGAAATACACTTAATTTCGCCTAATAAAAAAGGGGGAAAAGGTGTACGTCCCTAATTTTAGATATCAATTTGCTTCCAAATTTCATCCATGATGATCATGGACTCTAAACCTTCCTGCGCAGTAACAGGCATTACTCCCCCTGCGATAAGTTGTTTATAGAATTCCTTAATGAGAATTTCTGTTCCGTCAAAATAGGTAAATTTCTTAAAAACAACTTTCACAATATTACGGAATGTCGCATAGATCATCACGCACCCGGCAATAATACTCATCAATGCTCTTGAAATGGCTTTCGGAATACCTTTCGGTGTCGCGTGTTTAATCAATGTCTTATTGAGGAAATCAACATACAAACACATATTTGTCCCGTAAATGTTCAGAAACTGATACCGTGGATTAACGGCCAGAGACAACGTTAGCACTCCCGCATGCTTCTTATTTTTCAACAATACTTTTAATTCATCCGTCTTCATGGATTTAACCACATTCGCGGATAATCCGACCGCCTGAATATCTTCAGGCGCTCCGATCACATCCGTCAAAACAGAAATCGGATGGGAAATCAAATTCTGATACAACTTCCCCGGCAGATGCATGGACCAGTGCTGTTCCGCGCCCGGTGTCATGTACCGTGAACTAAGATTAGCTCCAAGGTTAAAACCATACCAGCTTTCCGCGTGCACAATCTTTCCGACTGCTCCCTGCGCGATCAACTGTCTTGCTTTTAACATCGGCGGATCAAACAAGTGATTATGCCCGAGACAAATCTGAACATTATTCTTATCCGCAATAGCGATCATTTCTCGCGCATCTTCGGCATTTAACGCCATCGGCTTCTCTAATAATATATGACATCCCTTTTCGGCCACTTTCTGTACAATCTCTTTGCGGCCTTGCGGCGGGGTTAGAATATGGACAGCATCAATTTTTTGTTTATCCAGCATTTCCTCAACCGAATCATACGCGGAAGCGGAACCATATTGTTTCGCCAAGTCACGGGCCGCTTCAATGTTCGTGTCGCACAACGCCACAATATGAACATTACCGATCTTTTTTAAAATATCCAAATGCGTTTTGGCAATCACACCACATCCAACCAGCGCAACATTCATCGGTCTTTGCAGACTTAACGGCAATCTGGCTTTACGCAAATCGAGCGCGCGATGACGACTGCCGCGTTCTTTAATATCCGCCATTGTCGCCTGCAGAGCTTCCTGCGGTTTTGTTGACGGATTCCAGCCTAATTTTTCTTTCAATTTTGTATTCGGATAATTTACCTGATGAGCACATAAATACAAATAAGCTTCGCGAATCGGCGTCGGCCGTTTCAGAAGATCTAATAAAAACGCAACGACCTTTCCAAAAACCTTCATCACTTTGAACGGAATATGAAAAGTCCGGAACCCGGAATTAACCTGCTGGCGATAGGCGTTTAAATAATCATCCTGAGAGACATCCTGATCATCCACTACATTGAAGATTTCACGGCTACTCTGATCCGATTCCAATGCCAATCGAATCGCTTCCGTTAAATGATGAATATAAATAAACGGAATACGATTTTTTCCATCACCAATCGCAAGATACCTGTTACTTCCGGCACCAAAGCCCAGTCGTGGCGGAAAGACAGGACCTTTCGGACCATAAATAACTCCGGACCGAAGAATAGAACAATTCACACCCTTTTCGGCAAATTCTTTAACAACTTTCTCAGCTTCAATTTTAGAACGCTCATAATTGGAAGCATCCCGTGTATTCAATGGAGAATCTTCCGTAATTTCATTACTATTGGATAACATCACATCATAAACAGCGATAGAACTGATAAACACAAACTTTTTAGTACCCTGCTCTTCGGCAACCTCTAATAGACGGCGCGTTCCATTGATGGTGGACTCTTCATATTCTGTCCATGGTCCTTTCATCGTCGTCGCCAAATGAACAACAGCATCAATTCCTTCAAAAGCGGGAACCAGCGATTCTTTAATCCTTAAGTCCGCCTTTTTAATGTCAACACCCAGACTTTTTAAATACGCCGTGTCCGTATTCTCGCGAACCATTGCGACAACAGAATAACCCTTATCCTTTAACAATTTCACCAAATGTGTTCCGACAAAACCGGCCGCGCCAGTAATTAAAACCTTCCCTTTACTTTCCATGATTTACTTCTTCCTTTTCCTTAATAAGTGTTTCACAATGCTTGTAAAGCCGTGATACAACATCATCCCATGACTGATTTCTAACCCGTTCAACAAGAAAACTTCGGTCCCATTGATATTCCAGCGATCTTTCGATAGCAGAGGCAATTTGTTTGGCATCTCCCGCCTTAAATAAAATACCCAGTTTCTGGTCGTTCACCAATTCGGGAACCCCGCCGATTCTCGAGGCTAAAACCGGAATACCACAGGCCATAGCTTCCAGCACCACATTAGGACACCCCTCCATTAAACTTGGCAGACACAACGCATCGGAAGCATTCATCCATTCCCCTAATTGTTTATGCGGAATATCCCCCTTCACTTCGATATGGCTGTTTTTTAATGTCGATTTTACTTCCAGAATTTTTTCTTCCAGAATTCCCCGTCCAAGAAAAACAAACTTAACCTTCAGCCCCTTCTTATCCACCATTTTAATAGCGTCCAGATAATAAGAAATTCCTTTAATATCGATAAAACTTCCGACAAAAAGAACTATCTGCTCTTCACGGCCAAGACCTAACTTTTGACGGCATTGCTGCCGGTCCAATAAACGAAACTGCTGTGTATCAATTCCATTATGAATATAGGTAAGCCGTTCATCATCAATTCCTAACTTCCGTATACTTGAGACAAGGTTCTGGGATACCGGAATAATCTTATCCGCCTGAGATAAACTGCGGGTAATCAACCGGCGCAAAAGAAAATTATTAACATAAGCATTCACATCCGAACCCCGCGGTCGAATAACGAGCGGAACATTATACTTTCTGGCAAAACGTCCCGCCGCGAACCCTTCCGGATAAGTCCAGTAACAAATAATGATGTCAAAAGGAAACTCTTCGTGAATTTCTTCCACCAGCTCACTAAGTCCTTTTTCGTACATAGAACCGCTGGTCAAGACACCGATTTTGGGAAGCGTGTAGTACTGCGGCTGAAAGATATCAAAATCGTTATAGGAAATCCGTCCGGGAAGTTTATCACTATACCGTTCCATAAAATTGCACGGTGACGCCACCACAATCTTAACATCCATATGTTCCCGCAAACGTTTGACCTGTTCCATAATATAGAACCCTGTATTCGGCTGAGCCGGCCGGGGAAATACATTCGCAAAAATTAACGCTTTAATTTTTTCTTTCATGTTATAGACCTCGCTGGAATGCCAACCACGGTTTGATTAGCTTCAACGGATTTCAAGACTACGGCATTAGCTCCAATACTAACACCTTCATTAATAACAATATCTCCTAACACCTTTGCCCCTGACCCAATAAAAACCCGATTCTTAATTGTCGGATGCCTCTTTCCTTCTTTTCGGACTTCGCTCGCCCCTAACGTAACTCCATTTAAGATTTCCACATCATCTCCAATGACACTAGTTGCTCCAATCACAATATCACAGCAATGCGGCAACCGAAGACGCTGGCCAATTTCACACTCATAACTAATGTCAACATGGTTTAAAAACTTATTTAGACGCATGAAAAACAATCCAAATATAGCTAACCTTTTCTTAAAAAAGTAATGCGACCATCTATAATAAAATAAACTCCAAAAACCTGGCTCAAATAGAACAATAATTGACGCACCAATTTTACTCTTTAATGATTGCCCTGCTTTCAAGTAATGCCTAAAATCATTTTTTATAAATGCGATAAGATTTCCGAATGACATAGCTCACACATACTCCTAATTTCCAAAAGAAACCGGAACTTCCGATATAGTAACACGATACTTTCCTGTACTTGTTAATGGAATTGATTCAACAAATTCATACACCACTTCTGTGGACATCCCGACAACCTTTGTGATTTCTTCCTTTAAAATCCTGAATTTGTCCTCGGCAAATTCTTTCTTCTTAACAATATTAATCTTAATCTGTTCAATTGATGTCTGCACAACCTGAAACCTGTCGACTTCCTCAAATTCTTTCATTAAATGTGGAAAAAATTCTCCGGGGATAATCCGTCCATCCCGTGTTTGTATCGTATCTAGCGCCCTTCCTGTTACATTTTGAATTAACGGCAACCCCCGTCCGCACGAACAAGACTCTTTGCCAACAACAGCCAAATCACCATTTCTATATCTTATAAATGGCATCCCATAATTATGCAAATCTGTAATGACAATTTCTCCAGTCTCTCCGGGCGCGGCCGGCTTTCCCTCTTTAAGCACTTCGACATACAGATTATCATTTTGTAAATGTAAACCCTCATGCTTTTCACATTCCATACCAATAAGCATGACCTCCCGACATCCGTAGGAATTAAAAACTTCACCTTGAAAGACATCTTCAATAACTTCCCGCTGGAAATCGTATACCCGCTCTGCCGCCGTAATAATAGACTCGACCGGGCGGACTGATTTATTATTCTTCTTAATATACAAACACAAATTATATAATGGCGTTGTATAAGCCACGATACCTTTAGGTTTCTTCCGGTTAATAACCGATATACATTCATCCATTTTTTGTGGCGTAAACTCAAATGAATTAATCACATGTTTTCCTTGTAAGGTGCTGTGTAAAGACATTTTCATTTTCTTAAACTTTGATATATTTCCAACAGGCACTCCCCATATATAAACAACGTTTTGGCCATCTTCACAATTGGCCCAACTATAACCTCTAAGAGCAATTGCTACACGATACTGATAGCTATTACTATCGTGCGCCAGTCTTAAAGGAACTCCCGTTGACCCCCCTGTTGACTTATAAATAACCTTGTCCCGATAATTGTCCGCCACCATATCATCAATATTATCTCTGATATCCTGCTTGTCTATAATGGGTAGCTGATGGAAGTCTTCATAGGTTTTTATGTCTGCAGGAGTTATTTTTCTATCTTGAAAAACTTTTCTAAAATATTTACAGTTTTCATAAGCGTGTTTTAATAATTGCTGCAGCTCATTCCATTGAAATACTTGGACCTCTTTTTTAGACCACCATTGTCGCTGATTTGCCTGTCGATAATACAAAAGCGTCTTGCGTTGCCGCAAAACCGTCTCATAAAGCGGAAAAAATAGTTTTTGAAATGCTTTCGTATATAAATCCATAAGCCTTAAACCTTTTTTAGATCCTGATATAAATCTTCGTACGCTTGCGCCATTTTGTCCAAGTTAAACATTTCTTCCACTTTCTTTCGCGCCACGCCCCCATGTATTTTTATAAGCTCACGTTTCACATAATAACGCATAATGGCTGTTTCAATTCTCTCAGGAAAACCACACGGCACCAGATAACCGGTCTCCCCTTCAATAACCACTTCCGGATTCCCGCCAACCTTAGTGGCAACCACCGGTTTGGATGCGGCCATCGCCTCAAGAATGGTTAATGGAACTCCCTCCATAAAAGATGATAATACAAAAATGTCACAAACCCGAAGAATACGAGGAACATCATTCCGATAACCCAGAAACCGGACATGCTCTGTTAAGGCATTATCTTCACAAAACTTTACCAACTTTTCCTTTAAGGGACCATCACCAGCAATCAATAATATAGCCTTGGCCTTTTTCTTAATCAACTTGCGAAAGGCTTTCAACAAGGTTTCTTGATCTTTTTCTTCAGCTAATCGTCCAACTGTGCAAATAACAAAATCATCCGGCGCTATATTCCAATCACTTTTTAAATCTTCAATCTCCTGAGTATTAAAACTTTCGGGATATTGTTGTAAATCAATACCATTGTAAATAACCTCAACCTTTGCCTCCAGAATGCTGTTATTCTTCAAAAGTTGAGCTTTGGCATCATTGGATACCGCCACAACCGCCTTATTCAACATCCAGATAAGCCATTTTGATTTCAAATTCGCCCGTCCATGACGAGTATTGATACATGGTTTTCCTGCCAATTTGGCCGCGAGAGTGCCATAAACCAACGGAACAAGGTTATGCGTGTGAACAACATCAACCTTTTGCTTCTTCAGCATCCTAGTCAAATCACGGATTAAGCCAAAATCCAGACCTTCCTTTTTGTTAAATTCAAAGACCTGGACGCCCTTACTTTCCGCAAGACTTTTAAGCTCACCATTCTTTTTCAAACAGATAATACTCGATTGATAACCTTTGTCCTTCAATTTTGCAGCCAACTGAATAGCCAAATGCTCCAGCCCACCGCAATTCAGCGTTAAAACAATTTGTGCAACATGCATATAAACTATCTCTTCCCTTTTAACGTTCGGATGAGATCCACCCAACCTTTTCCGAAACACGCGGAGAGATAATATCCCCAGGCCTTCGGGTTAAACGGTTTTAATTTTAAACTTTCTTTTAAATACTTCCGCGCTTCCGGAAACTGATTTGTGGCGAAATAATCAATCGCCAACTCATAATAAACTTTAGCCAATCTTGGCACCCAGGCATTTTCAATCTGCGGGTACTTTTGTACGAAGCGCTTTTTGTTCGCTTCCAAAACTTTAATTTCTCCAAAATACGAACGCGCCAGATTCTTGCTGATATTATTCTCATGCACGCGGTAACGCACCAGCTTTTCATCCACATGCGCCAATTTATATTTTGACGCAATCCGCAGCCACATATCATAATCTTCAACCGAGATTAATTCCGGATCTTCATCAAAAACTCCAAATTCTTCAAAACAACTCTTTCGAACCAACACTGTTGATGTCGGAACAAAGTTCTTATTAAATAACTTCTCAAAAACACGCCCTTCAAAACGTTCACGATTTACATAATCCGGCAGGTCGTGGTTATCCTTATCCATTTTCTGAACCGATGAAAAAACCAAGCCGATATCTTCACCGTTAAAACGTTCCAGCTGTTTTTCCAACTTATCAGACATCCACAAATCATCCGCATCCAAAAAAGCGATAAATTCGCCCTTCGCCTCTTTAATGCCTAAATTCCTGGCGCTGGCCGGTCCGCCGTTTTCTTTCAGAATATAACGGACCTTTGAATGATAATCCTTTAATAGCTCTCCCGTATTATCCTTGGAGCCGTCATCAACAACCACAACTTCCAGATCTTTAAAAGATTGATTCAGAACAGAATTGATGGTTTCTCTAATATAAGCGGCGCTGTTAAAAGCCGGAATAACAACACTAACCTTACTCACCGGCTTTCCCCTTTTCCAATACGGCTTCTACCCAATTAGTCTGCTCCTGATACCATTGGATTGTGGTTTTAATCCCGTCTTCAAACTGCGTTTGCGGCGACCATCCCAGCTCTCGCTGAATTTTACCGGAATCAATCGCGTAGCGACGGTCATGGCCCAAACGGTCTGTAACAAACGTAATTAAACTTTCCGGCTTGCCCAATTCTTTCAAAATTAATTTCACGATATCAATGTTATACCATTCATTATTACCGCCGATATTATAAACTTCTCCGGCTTTTCCTTTATGAAGGACAACATCCAGCGCCGTACAATGATCTTGGACATGTAACCAGTCGCGTACATTTTTACCATCACCATAAACCGGCAGATTAATATCTTTAAGCGCGTTGTGAATCATTAACGGAATCAGTTTCTCCGGAAACTGATAGGGTCCATAGTTATTGGAACATCGCGTGATTACCGCTGGAAAACCATAAGTTTCGTAATAAGCCCGCGCCAGCAAATCACTTCCCGCTTTACTGGCCGAATAGGGACTATTTGGCGCCAGTGGCGTTGTTTCTGTAAAAAAGCCTGTTTCTCCAAGGGTGCCATACACTTCATCCGTTGAAACATGAACAAACTTCTCCACACCTTGTTGTCTGGCTTGCTCTAGTAAATAATGCGTTCCGACAACATTCGTTTCTACAAACACCGCCGAATTTTCAATACTCCGGTCTACATGCGATTCCGCGGCAAAGTGAACAACATAGTCCACTCCCTGCATCGCTTTCTGCACATCGTCCGGATTCGTAATATCCCCGTGAATAAACTGATAGCGTGAATCATTCTCGATATCTGCTAAATTTTCTCTATGTCCGGCATAAGTTAACTTATCCAGGTTTACAACATTATAATCCGGATATTTCTGCATCATCAATCGGACAAAATT
>JAGQKQ010000072.1 GCA_020430005.1 Candidatus Omnitrophota bacterium | reverse complement strand
ATTGAAGTCGCCCCAAGATCCATCTTCAATTCCGACGCTGAAAGCGGATACTTCATTTTGGTCTTCGTTTTTGTTAACGACAGCCGAGGTGTCAAAATCTCCGTAAGGCGTTTCACCGGTTAAAGAAAAATATTGAATAAAATTTACATCCGTCCGCTCGGCACTGTCCAGACTGTCTCCTTCATAGAAAGATCCCCAATCAGTGGAATAGTCAAATCGAAACGGCTTGGCGTATTTCACTTTTTCTTCCTCGGGTGTGCTAACCTTATCCGGTGTAGACGTCAATGAGACAGGCAAGACCACCTCAATACGGAATGTCCAGCGTCCTGTGTCATCCCAAACATGCAAAAAGGTATTTCCACGTTTTAATGGTGTAATTCGAATCTGATCACGATTCACTTGTGAAGCTTCAACAATGCCGGGCGTGATAACTAAAAAACGCGTGATGTTGCTTCCCTCAAAAACAAGAGTGGATTGCAACGCCACGTTAACCATCGTGTTCGGCTGACGAGACCATAAATCGGCATCGAGCTCTAAAAGCTCTTCATTTTGGATAATAGATTTGGATGAGGATTCTCCGCTGACAGGCTTTTTTTGTTTAGCAGGAGCATAATCAAGCTTGTTAGCCGGTTCCAACTCTGTACTTTTGGAGTATGTTTCGTAGACTTTTCGGGTTGGCGTGCTTTCTTTGGCTTGCGGGCCCGGCTTTTCTTTTTCCGGTGAGGCATAGATTTCCTTCAACTCCGGATTTTTTTGAAAAGATCCCAGCACTTCATCGGTTGAACGTCCTTTTTCAAACGGCTCAACCCGGCCTTCTCTTAACCTTTTAATAAGGCTTAGATAAGAAACCGGTTCATCGGCAGATGGCGCCACCATTTGAGCAAATTTGAAATATTTCTCCGCCTCTGTATAATTCTTGGCATCAATCGCTTCTTTTCCAAGCTCAATATACAGTTTATAGGTGCGCGGATATTCAGTAGCCCCTGAGGTTGTTACTAAAGAACCGAAAAAAAGAAATGCAACCAAACCTATAATCGAAACAGTCCGACTCATGATTAACTAAAACAGGCACACAGACGATATTTTTAATCACGTACTTCTTTTATTGTCATATCACCGGAAGATGTCTTCTGGAAATCAATTTCCTTTACCAAAGACGCTCCTTCTCCAAGGTCAACCGTCAATAAAAGCGTATAAGATCCTGCGGTCAATTCATTGCTAAAAGGAATTTTATAATCAGCTGTTTTTCCCGGAGGAAGATAAATATTCGGAACCTCTCCCCGATCAACAGCCAGTCCTTCGGCGTCTAGAATAAAATAAACACCCTCAGCAATAAGAATGACATTACCTTCGTTGGTAAACTTACCTGTAAATCCGCTCCCTTCTGTCACAATATTTTCATAACGGCCACTACGTTTTTGATCAACCGATTCCAGGAAAAACAAACTTCCTACCCTGGAAACAATACGAACCCCTAAACGGCTGTCCACATCCGGGGATTCTTTTTCAAAGAAAACAACACCATAATATCCCCCAGTGCTATCCTGGGGCGGATTGATAACATAAGAAACTTCTTTTCTTTGAAAAGGGGCCAATTGAAAACTTGTCGGAGAAAGATTAATCCATTCACTTGCGGATTTTTCTCCGGCACCGGCCGGCAGGAATTTCTTATTACCATTATATGGTTCAACGTAGTCAAAATCTTCCCAATAACCGATAACATTGATCGGTTCACCTGATGTATTATGAATATTAAGCACTCCTGTTACTGTTTCACCCGGAGCAATAACCTCTATAACTTTGCCCTGCTCGACTAAAATCTGGGCTTCAACATTTGTGCAAAATAAACCAAGTACTGATACTGCTACTATTAAATATATTTTTTTCATAATGTGTATAACAAGAAGGGCAAGAGTTGCCTTGCCCTTCTTGTTTTCCTATAACATTAGTATTGGTTAAACTACTGTCGCGGAAATTGTTAATGTTCCGGAGTAGCTACCTGCATTGTCACCTAAAGAGAAAACTTCTCCGTTAGCTGGCTCAGGAATAGTTGCGTTTGGATCTCCAGTAAAGATACCGGCATACATTCTCAAGAATCCTCCTGCAATTTCAGCAGAAGAAACTGTTTCACCACTCAAGTCCTTCATTAATTTTTTAGGACCATGAGCGGCTAGAGGTGTTTCTACCTGATTCGGCTCAAGACCTGTTACTTGAACGAATGTTAATGTCGATTTCCAACCTAAACCGTTTCCTGGTGAGTTCGGGTTGCTTCCTTCAGTGTATGTAACAGTAACACTCGGTGTTCCAGCCCCGCCACTTGTTCCGATGTCGATCGCGAAAAAGTGATCAGGAAAGAAAACGCCCAGACCTGTGTCCAACACCATAGGGTCAAAGTTTAGAGCTGTAACTGTATTACCAAATTGCCCTGTTTGTCCGTCAACTTCTACCGCGACAATGTTAATTGCTGACGCAAGTGGAATTGTTGCTGAAACAACAAAGTTTTCTGAGTCGCTAACCTGCGCATGTACTGATGGTGCCGAAAGTGCAACCCCAGCTAGTAACATCATTGCTAATGCGATTTTTTTCATCTCCCCATTCTCCTTTCATTTGGATCCCTGTTGTAGCCTTCCCTTTGTTAGCTATTCTAAGATCCGTTCCCTTGTTTTTTGTTATCCTTAACCTAAACCGTTAAATAACACCCAGTGTGTAAACAATCGCAGCTGTATAACTTCCCGGGTTAACTGCCGCGTAGGGCTTTAATCGATACAACATTTTAAACTGTGCCGAGCTTCCTTTCGCATCCGAAACATAAACCGTATCTTCCCATGACTGCGGTAGTGATTCGAAATCATTATAAGATACTTGCCCTTGGGCGTCACCTAATAATTCTCCTTTTATCGTAAAATATTTTCGGTCAATTTCTTGGCCTTTTTCATTCGATAAAGGAGACGTAAAGTTTTGAACAACCGTGTATGGCTTACCGAGATTAGTGGTCACGGTTACCAAAACTTCTTTAACCTGCGGTGGATCTTCGGGCACAACACGTTCAAACCTCATACCATTGGGAGGAAGCTGCACCTTGATCTCAAACACAGGCTTGACGACAATATTTAAATTTAAAAATTTTTCATATTCTTTGCCGTCCACCTCGATAATGTATTTGACCCTGCCGGTAAAATTCCCCGCGTTTTGAACAAATTCATTCTCGGGTTTAACCGAATAATTGACAAAGAACTCATCACTATCTTTTTGTGAAGAATATAATAATGTTCTTCGATAATTTAAATCCGTAGAATCCGTAACCGCTAAACTGCCATCCCCGCTTCCGGATGTCATAAACTGAACATACCCTTCGTTAATATCCTCCATCAATTCACTCTGAGGATAAATATCCAGTTCCTGATAAACCTTAACATCGCGCCCCAAATTTCCTTTAAAGGAAATGCGTGCGGCCGTATTCTGGAACACGTCTTTTTCATCCGTAACTTCAATAGCTTGACCACCGGAATTACTCTCCACCTCAACTTCAAAATCACTGTCCGCATCCAGATAAACACTTAAATAAATCTCTTGTTGAGTGCTGCCTCCCAAAGGACGAAGTGTATAAAGAATCTTGCCGGAAAAATTTCCGGTCTGCTGGATATTCTCTTTTAAAATATTATAAGAAACTGTAAATGAATCGCTATCACCATTGGAACTGGAACTGTAGAGAAGCTGTTCAGCAAAATTCAAATCATCCGGAGTTTGTGCATAAAGCGTTCCTGTTGCATTTGATCCGGCAACAGTATTTGTGACAAACGCACCGCGGCCCAAAGGCTGATTTTTACTGTTAACCAGCGGATTAACAAACCGCTGAAAAACCTGATAACGTTGATTGTCGGTTGATGTCACACGAATACGAACTTCTTCGGCCACAGAGCCCGCGCTGGAAATCCGGCTCATACGAAGACTGGCACCGCCTCCCATTGGTGTTACGGAAAGATTAGTGGCTGCCTGAGCGTTGGATGCCAAGGACAAAAAAATTACCGAAAACGCAACATAAACTGTTCTTATCAAATAGTTACTCAACTTTCATCCGCCTTTTAATCTGATATATGAAGCTGTGTAGAAGTAATAGTATGGCATGTGAAAATCCATTTGTCAACCAAACCTCATCACCCTCTTTTGGGACCTTTTTTTCGGAAAAATCCGGCTTTTTTCAGATTTTCAAAGATCATCTCTCCACCTATTGGGTGGAATAGCTGTAGTCGATATATTTCCAGCCGCCCGAGACAAAACTCCAGGGGTCCTGGAATCGATACCAGAGCCGTACATAGACGGTACCGCCGTTTTGAGGAATACCGTTCACCGTGACTGATGTTGCTAACCCTGTGGAACCATTATAGATATCTGAACGTCCTGGGGTCGTCCCAACATAGAAATAATACTGGGCAATGTCGTCTCCCGGAAGCCACTGAAATGTCGTTGTTGATGCCAATGGCGTACTCAGCTGTGGTGTAATCATAGCCGGGGCCTGACGGAGATCCTCTGTATTAAAAACATAGTCTACATATTGTGCTCCACCCCCTGGCCCACTCCACGGACCATCAAATAAATACCAAAGACGGACGTAAATCGGACGCCCTGTCAACGGCAGATTCTGGACTTCAACCGAAGTCGCCGACAAGGATGAAAATCCAAAAATATTCGCGCTTCCCGGAGATGTTCCGATATAAAGATAGTACTGCATAATTTGATTACCGGGCGACCATGTAAACGTGACCGTGGAATTCGACAACGTACTGCCATCCGTCGGGAATAATAACGCCGGCGCCAGTCGCTGATCCTGCGTTTGGTATGTATAATCTGTGTAATTCCAGTTGTTACTTGACTGATAACGGTACCATAACCGGACATAAATCGTACTGCCATTGGTCGGTAATCCGCTCACGGTCGTCGATGTCTGTGTTCCCATCGATTGATTATGTAACTCATAGCGCCCCTGGGATCGTCCGACATAGAGATGATACGCGGCAACACCCTCTCCGGTCGACCAACTAAACTGTAGTTGAGAGGTGTTAATCGGCTGGCCGGTGGCCGGTGTAATCATTTCCGGCGGTTCTGTGACAAGAGCCGTTTCGTCGATTGTGCTATAAACATAATCTTTAAATTCTTCTGAGGCGGAATAATGCGATGTCAAGCGGACATAAATGGAACGGCCGTCCAACGGAATCCCATTAACGCTGGCCAGATTTTCCGTTAAAGTCTGTTTGAAGATATCATCCGCTCCCGGTGCTGAGCCTACCGCTAGCGTATAGCTTTGCACATTCACCCCTTCCGTCCAGAAAAAGCCTCGTATCGGTAAATCAAAAAGGGTTCCATTAGTCGGTGTAATTATTTCCGCCGGTTCTAGAACAAGACCTCCCTCTGTCTGGATGACATAATCACGATACTTCATGGAAAACAGACTGACTCCTGACCACAACCGCACATAAATAGGGCTTCCATCCTGCGGAATGTTATTCACTTGAAAAGAGGTTTTGGTACCATTGTATTGATTAACAATATCGCTCGCGCCCGGTGCCGTTCCGATTTGAAGATTATACGTGGTCACATTTTCTCCCGGAGTCCACTGGAATAAAACGCTGGATGAATTTAAAATACTGCTTTCCGTCGGTGTAATTAAATCGGCCAAAATACGGATATTGACATCAAACTGCTCCACACCAAGCTCTCCATCTGCATCCCGTGCTTTGATCACAAATGGAACACGACTTGGATATTGGGATGTGGATTGAACGGTCCAACGGAACACACCGGTACCGTTACCATTATCTGTAAAAGTCGCGCCAACGACGCTTAAAGGATCTCCGTTTAATAATTCCGCGCTTAATATCAAACTGCCACCTTCGGCATCAACAGCGCGCACATTCGCCGTAACTACCTGATTTTCAAACGCGCCTTTATCGCTGATAGGATCAATTGTCGGCGGGGCATTCTCCGGTGTAAACTTGCTTTGTAATGTGTAATACACTTCCCGCGGTGTTACAATATCCGGCCCGTATTGTGTGGGGTTCACCGAAAGTTTAACAACCCCCCACCATTCTTCGTTAAACATGCGATCCGGTGATGGAGGAACCCAATTAAACCCGCCGTCATCCGGGCAGTTTTTTGTGGCCCCGAAACCAAAATGATTCTGCGTTCTGTTACAAAGATCACTATTTTCATCACACAGCCATTCATAAGGTTTCCACCATTCATCCGAATATTCCATAATGGTCCCCCCGACAACCGTATCATTATTAGCCGTGATCTCATCCCACAAAGCGCCGGCGTAATCCGCCTGGGCGGCCTGGTCTTCAAAACCTTCATCGGGATTAGACTGATTCGTAACATTCCAGGCGTCAATCCCGAATTCTGAAATCCAAAACGGTTTTGACGATAAATTTCTGTACTCTGTAAAAAGTGTCCCGAAACTTCGGCCGCGATAAACATTCGCTCCCCAGATATCCAGATTCGGCATGTCCGCGTCGGACGATCCGAATGTCGCATTTCCCAAATGCCCTAAATCACCATTAACAAAGGCAACCGGATGATGGTCTGCCCCCTCAATTTGATGGGCCAACTCCGCCATTTCATCGACCAAAGAATAAAACGCGCGAATGTTCTGCGGATCATCACCAAACGTTAAATTGTTTTCGTTTCCAATAGCCCAGAAAAGAATCGCCGGATGATCTTTAAATTGATTAATGAAAAGGGCAAAGCGGTTTAAGATGTCGGCCCGTAAATTCGGATCAGAAAAATTCGTATTCCTTGTATATACCGGTCCATTAACACCGCAGCTCCAAAATCCTTCATTCGGCACCCAAAATCCGGGAATGACTTTAATGTTATATTCCTGCGCTTTATCAAGCGTCGTTTGAGTTAATTTATTGGGAAAACGGGTCCCTTGCTGGGAATCATCGGCCTTCCAGATACGAATTGTATTGGCATTCATGGCCTTTAACAGCGAAAAATCGCGGTCCAAAATAGCAGAATCACTGTAGATATTATCCGGTCGGGGATCAGCAGCGTCTACGTATCCCCAATCGCTCACATGCCGTCCGATCGGCATAGGAGAATAACCGACCCCTTCAATAAGAAACGGCTCATATTGACCGTCTTCATTAAAATCGGCAACTAACTGACGTCCCTGAACTTTGACCCGCTGATACGCTTCGGCGGAAGATTGAAATGAGAGGAATAAAAAGGCGGGAATTATTAAAAACAAACAGCCAGAATTTCGTGTTCTAAGCATTCATAATCTCCTATAACTCTTACAGATACGCAACTTCAGGAACAATTTCATTTTAATATAAAGCCCCTGAAACGTCCATAAGAATTTTTACCGCACACAAAAAATAATCGTTAACATCAAACCAACTTCTCATTTTACATGGCGGAGAGGCAGGGATTTGAACCCTGGGTCCCGTTACCAGGACAACTGATTAGCAGTCAGCTCCATTCGACCACTCTGGCACCTCTCCAAAAATTGCTTAAAGAAGATTAACTTTATACCAAACTTTTATAGTGATGTAAAGAAAGAAGTTTGTGTGGTTTACCCACACTTTTAAGAAACGGAAGTGGGTCATCCTTAAGGGTGCGACCTCTAGTCTTTGGGCACATCCCTTGGCAATAGATTGGTCTTCTCCGGAGCAGAAGGAAATAACTCCTCCATATCTTCCGGCGTAACACAGCCATCCAGGTTCGCATCGGCCAGTCCCATATACCCTTTTTCACCCGAGCACTTATTTAAAGCATTGCGAAATAATTCATGATCATCGTCATCACAGATTTCATCCAAATTAAGGTCACACGGGATATATTGTTGCAGTGTGCTGACAGGCCCATCCGGGAATATTGGTATCGGTTCACCGTCAGCGGGATAGATAATTGTAGGACTACCTTCATCCGATTCAATCAAAGGAAATAATCCTAAGCGATAAGAAACAAGCATTATCAGTGCTGGCACAAGAACAATAAGAATAGTTATAAAAGCTCTTTTCATATTTTAATTCGGGAAGTATTTATGTACGTTAAGAATCGGCTTTCTTCCGTTTTTCCGCAAAAAAATCTGTCAATAACCGCGCGCAATTTTCTCCTAATAAACCGTCCTGACATTGAATCCGATGATTCAACTGTCCGCTATTTGTAATATTGAAAACAGAACAACATCCTCCCGCCTTCGGATCTCTGGCCCCAAACACCAGCCGTTTCAAACGGGATAAAACCAGCGCGCCCGCACACATACTGCATGGCTCCAATGTAACATACATGGTGCACTCATAAAGCCATTTTGAAGACAAGGCATTCGTTGCTTGAGTAATTGCGATCATTTCGGCGTGAGCGGTAGGGTCTTTTAGTGTTTCCACCTGATTATGCGCTTTGGCAATAATCTTGCCTTCCCAGGTGATAACCGCACCAACGGGGACTTCATCTTTTTGATAAGCTACGCGGGCTTCGGCTAAAGCGGCCTGCATAAAATACCGGTCTCCCAAAAAATCTTCTTCCGCCGGGAGACGGCCGTCAGACATGTTTTCTTCCATTTTTGTAAACAGGAATTTTAAGAAAAACCTTGGTTCCTTTTCGCAAACTGCTTTTGATTTCAATCTTTCCCTTGTAT
>JAGQKQ010000071.1 GCA_020430005.1 Candidatus Omnitrophota bacterium | reverse complement strand
CATTACCCACGTAATAAATCTTATAAAGATCGACAGGAAGATGTTGAATAAAATCAATAGGCATTTTATTGTCTTCGGACTTCTTTTATGGACCCTCTTAAGCCTGTCTGTCGTCGATGTTTATTCGGCGGATGAAGAACCTGTCGAACCCTCCCTTAAAGAACAAAAAGCCAAAGAAGGCTATATCGTTAATCTTCAGGACTTGATTAAAAAATCAAAGAAGAAAATGGAGAAGGTTAACGATAAACTGCAGGATCAAGCCCGTTATCGCCGTAATCAGCAAAGAGAAGAAAAAGCGCGAGAATATTATCAAAAAGCCATGCTGCTTTACGAAGAAGGTAAATATGAGGAAGCGCAGGATTTATGGCAAAAAGCGATCCGTATTACCGAGCATCCCGAAATGAAGGACTACATCAGGGAGAGTGTCAAGAAAAGTAAAAAGAAAGAGGCCGCCCTAAAGGAGGCGGAGAAGAGACGTCTTGAGCGTTTGGAAGCGGAGCGTGGCTACAGTGCCAAGGATGTGGAAGACCACTATCAGGATGCGATTAAGCTGTTCCGACAGAAAAATTATCTGGCGGCAAAAGAGGAATTTGACCAGGTTGAAGAAATGTTTCCGGATCATAAGGCGACGCGCAGCTATCTTATGCTTATTGCCCGCCAAATTCATGAAGAACAGAAAGAGCTTATTGAAAAGCAGTTAAAAGAAGATGCGTTTGAGAAAAATAAAGAAAAAGAACGCTGGCGCGAAAATCTTGCGAAGAAAGAAACAGAGCGCAGGTCACAGTTAAAAGAGCAGGCGGAAGGTTTGTATCAGGAGGCGATCAAACTTTACAAAATGCGTCTTTTTGAAGATGCCAAGGCAAAATTTAAAGAAGTGGAATGGGTTTTGCCGGATTATAAGCGAACAATCCGGTATCTTTCAAGAATTGATAAAGATATTGAAACAGAAAAGCGTAAAAGAATGCAGGATCCCGAATATGCCGCAAAACGACGGCAGGAAGAAGAACGGGCGATTAACCGTTTGGCGGAAAATATAAAAACCCAAAAAAGTAAAAGAAGCGATCAGGGGCAGGAAGAGCGCAAAAAGGAAGAAGCTCAGTTTGTTTACGATGCGGCAGTGACGTTGTATAAAAAAGGGGACTATCCTCAAGCCCGGACCCGTTTTCTTGAAGTAGAAAATATTGTGCCTGATTATAAAAGTACCCGCAAATATCTGGATAAACTTCAGGAAGAGGTTGCGGAAATCAAACAGGAAAAAGTTGAGAAATTTGAAAAAGTTTTGGTTGAGGACCAGAAGAAGGAATGGAAATCTCTTAAAGAGGAATTGGCTTTTCTGTATAAAGATGGTGTGAAATATTATAAAAGAAAAGATTATTTTCTGGCGAGAGAGCGCTTTAACCAGGTTCAGGAGCGCAGTCCCGGCTATAAGTCGACAGAGAAATATTTATCCAACATTGAAAAACAAATCGGCCCGGCGCATGACTATTATTTAGAAGGTGATATTACGATTACAGACGATGAAACAATTAAAAAGGCTGTTCAGGATAGACGGGAGCAGTTTGAGGTTGAGGCCAAACAGAAATATGAGGAAGCTCTGGTTTTTTATGAAAGGCAAAATTTTGTAGAAGCTAAGAATAAATTTATTCAAGTTGAGGCGTTATTCCCTGCCTATAAAAAGACCCGTGACTATTTGGCCCGCATTGATGATGATATTGCCGGGGTCAACTTAAGCGGAGACAGCTCTGTGATGAAGATTTCCAAAAAGGATCCCCGCCGAAAAATGGAAGCCGGTAGTGATTCATCGAAGAACAATGATAGAATTTCTCAAAAGGGCGTTAGTCAGTCCAAAGATAAAGACGGGCTTCTGGCCAATAAAGAACGGAATAGATTAATCAAAGAGATGTACAGTCAGGGGATTACTTTCTACAAGAATAAACAGTATCCTGCCGCCAAGGCCCGTTTCGAAGAAGTTAATAAAATCAAGCCAGGATATCGCTCTGTAGAAAAGTATTTAAATAATGTTGAAGGAAAATTAACTGCTGTTCGGGAAAAAATACAAGACAACAAAAAGAAATACGCTGTGCAGGATGAAGAAGAGTTAAGAATGCAGGTTAAGCGGGAAAAGCAGAAAAATCAAATGCTTGACCAAAGAAAAGATGGACAGCTTAGCCAAAAAGAAAAAGCCGAACAACTCAAAATGAAGTACAAAGAAGCTGTCAGGGCTTATAAAGACAAAAATTATGAAGATGCACAAAATAAATTTGAGGAAGTTAATGCGACTGTTCCGGGATACAAGTCGACGGAAAAATATCTTGCCAAAGTTAACCGTCTAATATGGGAACAACAAAATGGTGAGATGCCTTTTAAAGAAGGGCTCCGCCGACAAGATGTTGCTGAATTACGGCAAGCGTCTTATAAAACAGATTTTAAAATTAAACCGCTTTCCTCGCCGACTTCTGCCGCCCGGGTTAATGATGAACGTTTTAATAAGGCTGAGAAGTATTATCAGGCCGGTGTAACTTATTATGAGAAGGGTAAATATGAGGCGGCACAAAAGAATTTTGAAAAAGCGCAGGAATTGATTCCTTGGTATAGAGACACCAAGGATTACTTAAAGAATATCGCGTTTGCCCAAAGAGCCAGAGACTGGGATCATCGTTACGATACGACAAAAATGGAGCGGCGACAGATTGATCAAAAGGGGGTAAGAGACGCAAAGAAACTGGATTCGGCTAGAGATAAGTTTAAGAAAGATTATAAGTTGGCCCGAAAATTATATAAACAGGATCGTATTATACAGGCCAAGGCGAAGTTTGAAGAACTGGCCAAGCTTGATCCCGACAATAAGAATATCGCGCAGTATATCAAAAATATTGATGAAAAATTAGCGGGACGCCAGAAAAAGCAGGAAAAAAAGGAAGAAAAAGATACGCTTCGGATAGAGGAAGCGGCCAAACAGCGTCTAGCTCGTCGTGAGAAAAAAGAAGAAGAGGAATTTCAAAAAGATCTGAATGCCGCAGAAGATTTATATAAAAAAGGTTCTCTATTGGAAGCTCAGAAAAGATTTGAAGACTTAAAGAAAGAGGATCCTTACAATGAAAGCGTTTTGAGCTATCTCGATAGGATTGAAAAAGAAATACTGCGCCTTGGTGAGCAAGAGCTCAAAGAAATGCGGGAAAAAGAGATTTATGCTGAAAGGCTTGCTGAAGCCAAGAAGTTGTACAAAGACAAAAAATATTCTGAGGCAAGAGATCTCCTTAAAGATTTATATAAGGAAGATAACTTCAATGAAGAAGTTCATAAATATATGGAACTGGCGGAAGAAGGTCTTAAACAACAAAAAATTGAAAAAGAAAAGGCGGAGTTGGCTGCAAAAAAAGAAGCCGAACGGAAAAAACAATATGAAGAAGAGTTGGTAAAAGTTCGAGAAGAGGAAGAGGCTGCGCGGGCAGCTGAAGCGGCCCGATATACCTGGAAAAAGGAATACAAAAAACGTAAGCAAAAAATAGATTTAATGAAACAACACCTGTCTTCTTTATCGGGGGACCGCCGGGATGAGTTTGAACGGGAAATTCAGCAGGAAGTAAAAAGTTTCAAATATTTTGTCCGAAGCCGTCGGGATGCTGCTAAAAACCGTAGAGTTCTATTAAGGGAAGAAAAGGTGGAAAATCGGCAGGACCAGAAGCGCGAAGCTATTTATGAAAAGCAACGAAGGTCTAAAGAAAAAGAAGGGCAAAAACTTGTTGAAGACGGCCGTCAGAAGAGATTTGAAGAAGCGAGGGGGTTATATAATGAAGGTCAGTTAAAGGAAGCCCAGGATGCTTTCATGAAACTTCAACAGGATGATCCTTCCCGTGGAGATGTTGAAAAATATTTAAAATGGATTGATGCTAAGCTAAAAATTCAGGAATTTGAAAGTATGTTGGACGAAGCTCAGACAGCTTCTGCTGAAGAAGAGACAAGCTCTGAGGATTGGCAGAAAGAGTATGATGCTCGCCGCCAAAAAGTTGCCGAAATGAAGGAATATCTTAAGACGCTTCCCAGAAAAAGTAGACGTTCTTTGAAGAAAAAAATTAAGCAGGAAGTGGCAGAGCTGGAGAAAATGCGAAAGCAGAAAGAAAAAGAGGAGAAGCTTGCCAAAGCGGCGGCTAAGACGGAAGCAGAAAATACGGAGAAGATGAAGCCGTCGGATAAAACCGAGAAAGAACAAAAAAAGACCTCTTCTGCAAAAGAACCTAAAAAAATGACAAAAAGTATGCCGGAAAAGAAAGAAAAAGAACCGGTAGAACAAATGTCGAAAAAGGAATTAAGTGAAGACGTTTCACAGGAAATTTCTAAAGAAGATCATAAGGGGAGCCGTGAGGATCGATATAACGCCTTTTTACGTGAGCAGGAAATGAGAGAAGAGGAGAAGCAGGAAAAGTTGCGTCTCGCACGGGAACGATTACAAAAATCGATTGATAATCGCAAACGTGATGAACAGGATCGTTTTGAACGAAGAGTGGAAAGTCTTTATCGGGAGGGTATCACGCTTTATAAAGGCAAGAAATATCTGGAAGCCCAGTCAAAGTTTCGTATGGTTGACGGAATGTTTCCTGATTACAAAAGAGTACGGAGATACGTTGTAAAAACCGATCAGAAAATTAAAGAAGCTTTTGAGCGGAGTAAAACACCCGAGAAGAAAAAAGAATTAATGGACAGCTGGTTTGATTATTACAGTGAAAATATGGGAAATTTAAAAGAGTCGAAGGAAATTAAGAGTGAAAATAAGGAAGTCGCGCAGAAAGATGCGAAAGAAAAGACTACCAAAGAATCTGTAGAGGTGGAGCCTGAATCTGAAGAAGTGTCCAATAAACAGGAAGACAAAGATATGAAGGCTTTAAGAAAAGAAGCGGAAGGTATTTATGAAAAAGCCATTACGTTATATGAGCAAGGCGATTTTGAAAACGCAAAATTAATGTTTGAGAATTATGATCTTTTATTACAGAAGGGTGGTTTTTCCGAACGATATGTGATGAAGGCCAAGAAACGTTTGGAAAAAGACAGGAAGAAAATTGATGCAAAAATGAAAAAAGAAGAAGTTGTCGATGCAAAAGAGCAAAAGGAAAAAGACGACTGGTTCAAACAGTATAGCGAGAAGGCTGGCGTCAAGGAAAGTGAACCTGTAAAGAAGGAAAGTGAGCCGGTTAAGACGGAAGAAAAGGAAAAACACAAATTAACACGCAAAGAACAGCGACAGCTTCAAAAAGAAGCCAAAGAGATGTACAAAAAGGCCATTTCTCTGTATGAAAAAGAACAGTTTGACGAAGCCAAGAAATTGTTTGAAAGCTATGATCTTCTTTTGAAGGAGGGTGGTTTTTCCGAGCGATATGTGAAGAAAGCTAAAGATCGTTTAGAAAAAGACCGTCGAAAGATTGATGAGAAAATTGCCAAGCGGAAGGAAAAGGAGCAGATTCTAGCTTCAAAACGACAAAAAGAATTGTCGAAAGGGCAGGAACGTTTAGAAGATATCCGTCAAAAGGAATTGGATTTGCTTAAGGAAAAAATTGACGAACGGGAGCAGAGACTTCTTAAAGAAAAAGAACAATTAAAAAAGCAAATGGTGGAATTAGATGATACGCGGGAATTGACAGAAGGTGAATTATCAAAAATTGAAAAGCTTGAAGACCGGCAGAAAAAACGGGAAGAGCATGAAAAGGAAAGAATAAAGGCTTATGAAGAGCGAGAACGAAAAAGACGGGCCAAATTAGAGGAGGAGAAAAAAGAAGCACAGCAAAAAGAGGCTTCTGTAGTGAAAGCCGCAAAGACGGCGGATAAGGCTGATCAAAAAGGGTCTGAATCAAAATCCACCCAGGTTGCGACTAATATATCTCCTAAAGGCGCGTCGATGCCGGAAGAACTAGAAACGCCTGAAAGAATTCCTCGTGGTGAATTGGAACGTTTGGTTCAACAGCGCCGGGAAGATCTTAGTGAGGAGCGCGAAAAATTAAGACAGGAATTTGAAGCAAGCGTTGAGAAATTGTATGGAAAGGCAGTTCAACTGTATCGTGACAATCAATTTGACCGTTCTTTAAATGTTTTTCAAGAAATTGACTACATGCTTCCGGACTATAAACAAGTCCGCCAATATATTGCCGAACTTCAAAACAGACCTAAAAGTCTTCCTCCGCCACCTCCGGCTGTCGTTGAAGAAACGATTGTTTCTCCGGCGCCAACGCCGTCACGAGAGGGATTATACCGACGGGATCTTATTACAGAAGCGCTGGATGCTATTGAACACGGGCACTAATCTTCAGTGTAAATATATCACGATTTTCCTGCATAAAACCTGAAAACAAACTCTCATATGATGGAAACACCAAGAAACCAAAATCATTTAGCTTGGGAAAGTAGTCCGTATCTTCTTCAGCATGCCGCTAATCCTGTTGACTGGTATCCTTGGGGAGAAAAAGCTTTCCAGAAGGCTAAGAGGGAAAATAAACCGATTTTCTTATCTATAGGCTATTCCACCTGCCATTGGTGTCATGTCATGGCCCATGAATCTTTTGAAGATGAAGAGACCGCGAAATTAATTAATGAATACTTTGTCCCCGTCAAGGTAGACCGGGAGGAGCGTCCGGATATTGATCATATCTATATGCAATTTGTGACAGCGACGACAGGACATGGCGGCTGGCCGTTAACGGTTTTTCTAACGCCGGATAAAAAGGCCTTTTACGGGGGAACGTATTATCCCCCGGAACCTCGCTGGGGAACGCCCGGATTAAAAGACGTGCTGACAATTATTCATCAAAACTGGATGAAAGATCCAGAACAGATTATCGAATCGTCAAATTCTATTCTTCAAATATTAAAAAATCGTGCGGAACAAACTGGTCCGCAGGCGCTACCGCTAAACATGGAAGTTTTTTCTAAGGCCTGGCAAGGATACTCGGCAATGTATGATGTTCGTTATGGAGGATTTGGACAGTCACCCAAATTTCCTATGGGCCATAATTTTTCCTATTTATTGCGTTATTGGAGAAAAGAACAAAGCAAGAATGTTCTCGATATGGTTGAGTTTTCTTTAAAGAAAATGGGAGAGGGTGGAGTTTATGATCAGCTTGGCGGCGGTTTTCATCGTTACGCGACGGACCAGCAATGGCAGATTCCTCATTTTGAAAAAATGCTTTATGATCAGGCCATATTAGCGCGTGTTTATATTGAGACTTATCAAATTACCGGGGATACTTTTTATGAAAAAATCGCGCGGGGTATTTGTGACTATGTTCTTCGGGATTTAATGTCTACCGAAGGCGGATTTTATTCGGCAGAGGACGCTGATAGCATTGATCCTGTTGAATATCAATCCTCCGGCAAGCGTCTACAGGATCATCTGAAGAAAAAAGAGGGAGCGTTTTATGTATGGTCTGAGGAGGAGCTAAGAAATAATCTTAATGAAAAACAATTTGCTCTGGCGGCCCAAGCTTATTCAATTAAGTCGGAAGGAAATGCTCATAGCGATCCACATGGGGAGTTTGTAGGAAAGAACATCCTGTTTATAGATGATGAAGTTCCGCAAGAAACGGCCCAATTGGATGAAATCAAACATATTCTTTTTAATCTTCGCCAGCAGCGTCCACGTCCGCATCTTGACGATAAAGTTTTAACCGACTGGAACGGTTTGATGATTTCCTCTTTAGCTTATACCGGACGTGTTTTGAACGATTCAAAATATTTAAGCGCGGCACAAAAAGCGGCTGATTTTATTATTCAACATTTGATTACAGAAGAAGGACGGCTGTTACACAGATACCGTGACGGGGAAGCTGGTATTAACGGGATGCTGGAGGATTATGCTTTCTTTACGAACGCCCTGCTTGATTTGTATGAAGCGATATTGGACGAGAAATATCTCATTCTGGCTGTTCGTCTGACAACGGATATGGTTAATCGTTTCTGGGATCAGGAGCGTGGAGGATTTTATCTGACAGCCGATGATAGTGAAGAACTGGTTTTTCGTCCTAAGGAGGCCTACGATGGGGCTATTCCTTCCGGAAATTCTGTTGCGGCATTGGTTATGGTGAGGCTTCACCATATGACATCGGATCAACAATGGCAAAATAGGTATGAAAAACTTTTTAAGGCTTTTGCCGGGGAGATTACCTCCCGTCCGGGATCTTACGCCCAAATGTTGTCGGCTTATGATTTTGCGACCGGTGCAGTTAATGAAGTGGTTTTCGCGGCTGGAAAAGAACAGGACAATCTTGAAGAGATGGTAAGTTTATTGTATAAGTACTATATACCGAACAAAGTGGTTTGTTTTCGCCCTTCGGAACATGATCGTGTGGAGCAGATTGTCCCGATGTTTCCGTTTATCAAGGAACAAGAACCTTTGGATGAACAGATAACCATTTATTTCTGTGAAAACCATGCTTGCCAAAAACCGGTAACACAATTAAGCGATTTCAAAAAACTTTTAGAAACATATAGCAAGGAGAAAAAGACCAAATGAAGGCGATAAAAATCATTTTGATTATTTTGCTGGTCATTACTGTTGTTGCTTTGATTGCCGGATTTTTTGTAATCAAGAATTTTGATTTGGATAAATATAGAACGGATATTACAGAAGCAGCCTCGAAAAGTTTAAATAAAAAGGTTGAGTTGGGACAGATCGTTTCCCGGATTTCCTGGACAAAAGGGATCTATTTAAAGGTC
>JAGQKQ010000070.1 GCA_020430005.1 Candidatus Omnitrophota bacterium | reverse complement strand
ATACCTTTTTTGGAACTTAGCCGTTCAAAGGCCAAAAAAAACATTGTAGTGACTGCCAAAATATTAACTAAAGGCATACGGAAAAAACCGGGCACCCAGTCCTGAGGCCTGATAATCGTACAAAATATATATAATAAAAGACAAATAAAGCTCATACGCTCTTCCTTAAAAAATCAAGTGATCTATACTATACGTTCCACAATCTAAGATCTACGTCTTTATATTTGGTTGCCCAGAGACCCGGAGATCCTGCGACCCAGCGACCCTGTAACCCTTATGTCATCCCTGCGCCTTTGTGTCATTACGAGCGCAGCGAAGTAATCTTAGTGAAGATTGCCGCATTCGCTACCGCTCATTCGCAATGACATAATGCTTCTCTCTTCTATCTTCCTTCTTTCTTTACCTCTTGGTAAAATTAAACATTCCTTTTCTAATCAACATTACAGCAATAACAATCCCGACAACGTTTAATCCCTCGTCCATGACAGAGGCTGTTCGCCCCGGATTAAAACTTTGAACATATTCAATAAAAACTCCGTAAGCTGCCGATACAAAAATTGCCCACGTTAATGTCTGGCTGCGAATGGCATTAAACAGCAATATGGTTAATACCATATACGCCGGCACGTGGGCAAAGTTGTAAATCACCTGTTTGATGGATGACGGCCGTCCGGCTCCTGTTCCGGTTTTCATGGAATGCAGAAAAATCACGAGCATAAAAAGAAAACTCAGAATAACCCAGACCGACTGCCGTCGGTACCATGCTATTTTCATCATTACTTGGCCGCGAAGGCACCTTTGAAGTATTCGACCGTTCTGGCCATACCTTCTTCAAAGTTTACCAACGGCTTGAATCCGATCTTGTCACAAATTTTGGAAATATCCGCGTGTGTTTTAAATACATCCCCTTTACGGATCGGTAAAAAGTCCGGCTCGACATTCTTTCCTAAAATCTTGTTCACCGTTTCCACGATTTCAAGGACCGTCGTATCTTTACCGTTAGCCACGTTAAACACCTCATGTTTAATACCAGGCACCGTCATAGACAGCACGTTCGCGGACACGACGTTATCGATATACGTAAAATCACGTGACTGCTTTCCGTTTCCAAAAATCGGCGGTGGTGTATCATTCATAACTGAATGAATAAACTTGGGAACAACAACCGCATACTCATCGTCCAATGCCTGTTTCGGACCGAACACGTTAAAATAACGTAAACAGACTGTCTCTACGCCAAAGTGTTCGGAAAAAATACGGCAATAATATTCACCAGCCAGCTTGCTTAGCGCGTACGGTGAAATTAGCAATGGATAATGAGATTCCACTTGGGGAAATTTATCTGTATCCCCATAAATGGAACTGGAAGACGCAAAGACCAATCGTTTTACTTTTTGTTTAGCCGCGGCCTGTAAAACGCAAAGAATTCCGTTAATATTGACATCATTGTAGCTTTGCGGATCTTCCATGGATTTCGGAACCGAACGTAAGGCGGCTTGTAAAGAAATAGCATCAATGCCTTCACACGCTTTTTCAACCACGTCCTTATCGCGGATGTCTCCACGGATGAGTTCAAACTTATCTTTGCCTAATCCCTGCGTAAAATTTAAATTCTCCTCTTTTCCCGAACAAAAATTGTCCAGAACACGGACATAATGTCCTTCCTTTAATAAATACTCTGTGATGTTGGAGCCGATAAATCCCGCCCCCCCTGCAATTAAAAACCTGCTCATGATATGTTTCCTTCCTAATTTAAGTGGTCTGTTATCTGAGGTCTGAATACTGAACACAGATCACGATTTTATAAATACCGATAAATATACTCCGGCAAGTGATACTCGATGTTCGTCAACACATGCCCCACAACATTACAATGCGCCTGGTGCAATAACTCCTCTGCCCGGCGAACGATACCGCGCTGTGTCCGTCCGGCCTGAACAACCATAACCACACCGTCTACCATCGCGCCAACCGTTCCCGAATCTGTAACTGATATAATCGGTGGTGTATCGATTAGCACAAAATCAAAATCAGCGGCGACTCTGTTCAGAAGCTTCTTCATTTCGTCAGAAGCCAATAACTCTGCCGGATTCTCCGGAAATTCTCCTGAACTCATCAAGGTAAGATTTTCAATATCCACCTGAAATAACGCGTCTTTAATACTGCACTGCCCTGTTAACACTTCGGCCAGTCCGGCTGTCCGGTCAACACCCAGATATTTCCCCATTTTTCCACGGCGCATATCCCCGTCGATCAACAACACCTTAGGCTTATTAACGGATTGGGCTAGTACAACGGCCAGGTTTAACGATGTGACTGTCTTTCCTTCCGAGTGCAACGAACTGGTAATAGCCACCGTTTTCGGCGGTTTATTTTTGTTCAACGAAAGAAAGTTCGTTCTTAGAATTTTGTACTGTTCTGTGATTAATGCTTTCGGATCGAAATAAGTAATCACATTAGGACTGACATTGGATTCGCCCATTTTCTGAACAACAAGCTTGTCCATTTCCTTGATCTTGGAAATCTTGTCGATTCTCTGAACTCTTTCTTCCGCAGCCTTTTTTAACGCGTTAGTAATCTTTCCCATTTTTTATTATCCTCTTTCTTAAGATCTAAGTTCTACGTCTTTATATTTGGTACCCCAGAGACCCTGCGACCCAGTTTGTATTTTTCCGGGTTACCGGGCTACATGCGCTCCTGTCAATTGAACCTCGACTGTATTCCTCCAACATTTCCCTCATCTTGAAGAAGCATCATCGGTGAATCGGCAATAGCTTCATTCACTATATCAATATCAACGACATTCTTTTCATTAATATAACCCGTTAGTAAAGCACTGTCGCAAATCTGATTAACCATCCGCGGAACCCCATTCGTAAATTGATAAATGCGGTCCAGCCCTTCCTGGGTAAAAAATTCCCGATCACTGTCACTGGCAACCTTCAGACGGTGACGAATGTAGTCCATTGTTTCCTCATACGTCAGTGGGGTTAGGTGGAAGAAAACCGCAATCCGCTGACGCAACTGCTCCAGCCTGGATAAAGACAGTTTCTTTTTTAGTTCCGGCTGTCCCAAAAATAAAATTTGGATCAGCTTTTCGTTTTCGGTTTCCAGATTGGAAAGCATTCTGATTTCTTCCAGCGTGGAAGGCTTCAGGTTCTGAGCTTCATCCACAATTAAGACCACGTTATTATCCAACCGCAATTGTGCTATCAGATAGTCATTTAACTGTGATAATAGTTTTGCCTTTGATCCGGCTTTGTATTCCACTTCCAAATCTTCCAGAACGGATATAAGCAAATCTTTTCCGCTGATATGTGTGTTTGTGATAAGGGCCACCTGGGTTGTTTTATCCAGCTTATTTAACAGTGTGCGGCAGACAGTTGTCTTTCCCGACCCGATTTCACCGGTTACAACCACAAACCCTTTACGTTCCTGAATCGCGTAAAGTAGAGTGCTCAACGCCTCAGTGTGCTTATTACTCGAAAAGAAAAACTTTGAGTTCGGCGTTAAGTTAAATGGTGACTCTTTAAATCCAAAAAAATCGAAATACATAAATTATCCTCAGCTTATATCCCTATAAAATTCGCAACGGTCTTGGTAATAATAATCGTAATCACTCCGATAATAAAAATCACGGTATACAGCCATATCGCCCGCTCTCGTTGCGCGCGGATATTTTCCTGTACATTAATTTTTGAAATCGCGCCTAAAAGCGGCTTTCCTAAATATCCTTTGGCTTCTTCCACATCGATAAACGACTTGTCCAGAAACTCCATCGAAAAAACCAACGCCAGACCTAAACCTAACCCGGCCGCTAATCCGGCAAGGGCAACTAAAAGTTTATCCGGTTTGACCGGGGCTAACGGTAAGCGCGGCGGATCAAGAATAGTATATTTTGCCCCTTCTTTGGATGCCTGTAAGCGCTGTGTGATTTTGGCGGTTTCCAGACGGGAAAGTAACATATTATAAATTTTGTCATTTACACTCGCGTCGCGGGCCATAACTGTGTCCAGCTTATCAAGCAGCATCATTTTATAGAAGCTTTCGTCCTGATTACTCGCCTGAATGGTTTTTGAACTACCTTCCACCGATTCCAAGGCCCGGCGGATTTCCTGAATAATTGTGTTGTTGGATTCTGTGTCTAAATTAATATCTTCAACATACTCCAGGTTTTCCGCGCGGAGTTCGTCTTCTCTGACGCGGATTAATTCTTTTAATTGTTTGACCCGGGGGTGAAGATCAGTTGAATCGATCTGTAATGTTTTTAATTCATCTTTTAATTTCGCAATTTCCGCGGATTTAATTTTACCGCGGTAAACCTGCAGCTGGTCTTCGATGAAGCTGATCGCATCCGCTGTTTCCTGATTCTGCACTTCAATGTTACGGTCGATAAAGATTTCGGCGAGATTTTTGACAATCTGGTAGGTTTGTTCTCTTTCTGTACCAAGATATCCCATCTGAATAATGTTGTTACCACGCATCCGGATATCGACGTCATTTCTGATCTTCAGAATTAAAGATTCCATCTGTTTCGGTGTTTTAATGTCTTTATCCATACCCAAACGGCGGATAAGTTCCAGCATACTATTCCAGCCCAGCATGGATTCTCTAACGGTGGACAACCTTTGTCTAACCGTGGTTGCGACCGCCAGATTTCCGAAAAGCGGGTTGTCTGTTCGTCCTTCTTCAATCAACATAACGGTTGATGCTCTGTATTCTCTCGGCAGGATCATTCCCGCGCAAATGCCAATCACAAGCCCGATAAAGGCCGGTATAATTAAAAACCCTTTCCGACGAAAAATAATTTTCAAATAATTCATCGGGTTAATTTCTGTTTGTTCTGTCTCGCTCATTTATTCCTCTTTCTTGAGATCTAAGCTCTACGATCTATGTTCTTATATTTGGTAATCCTGTGCCCCGGAAACCCTACGACCAGGTTCTATTTTTTCTCTGGGTTACCGGGTTACATGCGCTCTTATCATTCCTATGCCATTCCCGCTTCCGTGTCATTCCTGCGTGTCATTGCAAGCGTAGTTTCTTCCAGCATCAAGCATCCAGTATCAAGCATCAAGCATCCAGTATCAAGCATCCAGCATCTAGAATCCCGTCGTAACTGTACGTCCTGTCCCAGCCGCTGTTCCAATCGGAGCTGCCACCGGTTGAATTTTTCGGTAAAGTTTTGCCCAGAATGTCGGCGGCACATAAAGTGTATCCCCCGGCTTCATGACATAATTTTCTTTTAAATCGCCTTCAATCAGAAGGTTATGGACATTCACTTTCTGGATTCTTCGTTTATCTTCTACAGATGGCGTCACAATCCGTCCGTCTTTCATTTTGGCACTTAATAGCGGAAGGCCGGATTGAACCAAGGCTTCCCGAACAGTAATCGTGTCCCCACGCATAAAAATCTTTCCCGGATGGCCGACCTCACCAAAGACATACACAATCTTACTGTTATATCCTGTAATGGTAACTATTACTTCAGGAGCAATAATGTATTTGCTAAGCTCCTCGGTCAGAAGTTCTTTAACTTCGCTTTTTGTCTTCCCTTGAATATAGATATCGCCAACAAAACCGTATTGAATTTTACCTTCGGCATTGATTGGAAATTGTCCGCTCACTTCCGGATGACGCTGAACGTTAATACTGATGACATCTGTAACACCTAATGTGTAACGACTGTCTTCCGGAATATATCCCCCGTCGTTCGGATTCTGCTGAAAATATTGTTGTGATTCCGCGTCCAGCAAACGGAGAACTTTGTCGTCCGTTAAATCTTCATCGGAATAGGAAACATTTTCCGTGTTATCAACCGCTGGCCCTGTATTTGCAAAGTTCTGCGCAAACGCCGGTAGTGACGATCCCCCCAAAATTATTGCTAATAAAACTATTAAAACCGTATTATTCCTCAATATACCTGCTCGCATCTCATGCCTCTCCCATTCCTTATTATTAGATTTCCACAATCGCATTACGAAAATCTTCAATTTTTCTTAAATCTTCTTCCGCGTAAACGCGCCAACCCCTCCAGTCGCGCTTTGCCTTGTCTATTTTACCAACCTTTTCCCAGCGTAAAATCGTTTTGGGGCTGATTCCGACAATGTCCGCGACTTCCGTAATTGTCATTCTCTTTTTCATCTTTACTACCTCTTCCTCCGTTAAACTCTTATTATTCCTTAAAAACCGGTATTTTTCCGGTTCTGAAAATAGCTTACGGAAATAAGAAGCAATTAGTATACCAGAATTCTTCATAAATCTCCAAATTTTTTATTTAATTGCATCTTATTGATATACAATGAGTTAAGATAATTATTGTTTTTGGGTCTCTGCACCCGGTCCAATACCCCCCTAAACGGGTGTTTAAAAGAATGAACATTACTGTCCGGGACAATGCCGGACAGTAATATAAGCGCTATTATATCAATAAGTTAGATACCTGTCTATTTTTATCATCATTCCTCTCAAATACCACATATTCTTTTTCTTTACATATTGCGCTGAATTTGCCTTAAATCCTGCACATGGTATACTTCTTGCATATGAAAATACAGGCTTTCCAAAAACAGACCCAGAAAACCTCTCTTGCGCCGGCCATGAGGCAATCTATCGAAATCCTCCTGCTCCCCTGCGCGGAGCTGGAACTGGCCATTGAACAGCAGATACAGGACAACCCTTTATTAGAGTACGATGAGGAGCAGAAAAAGGAAGAACCGCTGACTCCTGCTGAAAAATACCTCCTGGAACGCTTTAAAGGCATGTCTCAGGGATATAAACCACGCTCTTTCGATACTGGTGAGGAAGAACGTGAAGAGAAAACCATCGCCAACGTTAAATCCCTGACAGATTACTTGTTGCAGCAATTACGTCTGGAGATCAATAATCCTTCCGATCTGCAAATCGGAGAGTTTATTATTGGAGATCTGAATGAAGATGGTTATTTAAAATCAAGCTGTCCTGACATCGCTGCCATATTCCGTGCGCCTTTGAAACAGGTAGAACGCGTTCTTCAAACGATTCAGGACTTTGAACCCTCCGGCATCGCGGCCCGGGACCTAAAAGAATGTCTGCTTAATCAGGCTAAATATCGTTTCAATGGAAGCGGCGCCCTGGTGATGAAAATCATCCGGGAAAACTTGGACGCCTTAAGTAAAAAAAGATATAACGAAATTGCCCGTAATTGCCAGGTGTCCGAAGACCGTGTGAAAGAGTTGGTCCAAATGATCGCCTCCCTTGAACCCAAACCGGCCAGAAACCATCAGCCTGTTAAAGGCAATATTTATGTCACCCCGGATATCACCGTGTATCTGGACAACGAAAAAAATTATCAAATCCGTATCAATCAGGACTTTTTACCGGCCCTGCGGATTAATAAAACCTATCAACGCCTGCTGGAAAAACCAAACCTTTCCAGGGAAGAAATGGATTATATTAAAGAAAAGATCAAGAATGCCGTGGCCTTTATAAAGGGAATCGAGCAGCGCCACGAAACAATACGAAAAATCAGTGAATACATTCTTGAATATCAAAGAGAATTCTTTGAACATGGACCAACCGCGATAAAACCGCTGACATTAAAAGACGTCGCGCAACACATTGACCGGAATGAATCCACCGTCTGCCGCGCGATCAATCATAAATATATGGACACTCCACACGGTTTATTACCCTTGAAATACTTTTTTTCTCAAGCCTTATCGGGGAACGATAACGAAAATGCCATATCAAACCGTAGAATTAAAGAAGAATTACAAACCCTTATTGACGGAGAAGATAAAACACGCCCCCTATCTGATCAACAAATTGTAGAATATTTTAAAGGCAAAGGAATTCCGGTCGCCAGACGAACCATCGCCAAGTACAGAAAACTTCTACGAATCCTTCCTTCCAATTTACGTAAAGAATAAAAACGCGCGGGGATTATTCTTGCGCTTCAGACAGGACTTCTTCGCGATGATAATCGTCCTGGATACGGATAATATCTTCTTCGGAAAGATGTTTACCACAAGCCACTTCAATGAAAACCAACGGTGTATGACCGGTATTGGCAATGCGATGCACTGCCCCGACAGGGACATCAATTACAGAGCCCCCTTCAACCGGGATCTCCTTACCATTTAAAGTAACAACTCCGCTACCGCTGACGATATTCCACTTCTCGGAACGGTGTTCATGTTTCTGTAAACTAATACGGCCGTTCGGATCAACCTCTACACGTTTCACCCAAACGCCCTCTTCTTCGAAAAATTTAACGTAATGACCCCACGGTCTCTGTGTAAAATTAATTTTAATATCCATAATTAAAATAATGTGTAAATAAACGGAGCTACAGCCGATCCTTGAGCGAAAATCATCAAGGCGCCTAATAGCAACAAGACTACAATGATCGGGGCCAGCCAGTAACTTTTACGGGCTTTCATAAAATCCCAGAATTCTTTGATTATAGATGATTTTGACATATACACCTTCTGTTAACTTACTCAGTTTTCCGCGGTCACTTATGCGGTTTACTGGCGTAAACCGCTACATAGCGTTAATTTTAAAACGCGTGACCTTATAGCGATTTACTAACGTAAATCGCTTACTTAAAACTGCTTTTCACAAGCGGTTTTATCAAAAGGCTTTTGTTCCCGTTTGACCCAATAAGAGGCCTTTGTGGAATCAAGCTTTTTATCCAGGTGATCTTTACCCGTTAATCTTAGCACAATTCCAATCAGTCCAAAAACAAAATAATAT
>JAGQKQ010000006.1 GCA_020430005.1 Candidatus Omnitrophota bacterium | reverse complement strand
ATTAATAGATTCATTAATAACCACGAAGATATTTTCTAATTAATCATTTACAAAATCTTGTAAGTACATTATTATATATTTGTTGAGGATTCATAATCCGGAAGTGGATTACGACCCCGCTTTCAGAAAATCACGTTTTACTTCCCTCCGAGGCTGCTCAATTTATTGGGTAGCCTCGACCTCATTTATGTAAAGATTTACAGACATATTTCTTATTAAAACGTATATCCAATAATTTCAAAAAAATATCTTGGTGATATTTGAGTGGTCTTGTTATGATAATTGTAAACAAGACAGGAGAATAACCCACCATGAATGACTACCTAATACTCTTCGCAATATTCATCGTTTTTTTCTTTAGAATTATTTTCTGCGGATATGTTGTCGATGATGAAGTATGGAATGCCAAGCTTAAAGGACATCTTGATAACTTTAAATCTGCGAAGAAAGATTTTAAGTATTTCAAAGGTATGCTGTGGATGGGTTTATATGGTGCCGGAATATTTAATAATCCGGTCATTGAGCACCTCTTCAATGCAATCCTTCATTTTGCTGTTTCGGCCCTTATCTTAAAAGCAACGGGATCATTTATGGTCGCGCTGCTCTACATGATTAACCCCGTAATGAATCAGACTGCATTATGGCTTAATGGCCGGAGATATCTCGTTTGTACACTATGCTGCATAGCGGCATGGTGCTTCCCAATAGCGTTTATCCCATTATACGCATTTTCTGCATGGATTCATGTCTCAGGCGTCATGCTCCCCGTGATGATTCTTTTTACTGACCTATGGTGGATGGTAATAGCAGGCGTAGCTTTAGGCGGTACTCTTGGGTACAAAAAAATGATTAAACGCTACCAATCAAGAAAAGTAGCATTTGCAGAAGACAATGAACTGCAAAGACTTACACCAAAGAAGGCAATTATTGTCATAAAATCATTAGGATATTATTTCTTTCATGGGATATTTCCAAATAAACCACGTATGTACCATGAGTTTCTTTATTACTTCTCATGTTATGAGAATGGTAAGAAGGAAGGGTATAGCTTTAATTTCGAGTTCTTTAAAGGTTTGGCGGTGGTAGCTTTCTTAATATATGAGATATTCTGGCAAAAAAATATCTGGGCAATATGGTTCGCGGTATTCCAACTACAATATTGCAACATCCTAACCGTTATTATGAACGCTTCTGACAGGTACATGTGCATATCAAATATCGGACTTATGGCCACATTGGTTAAATATATGAATATGATACCTGAACCATACCGTACAGTTTCGTACACTGTACTAATAACATTCTATTTTATGAAGTATCAGCCACTTTTTAGGGCTTACCGGACCAAGGAGGATTTCTATAAATATCATATCAATTTACAGCCGGACGGTGTAGACGCCAGGGAGAATCTTGCGAACCATTATATAGCTCACAAACGCCTTTACTCGGCTTTTCATGTGGTTCAGGATGGTTTAAGAGAGAGACATTGCGAGTTCAATCTCATGATAAAAATGTCAGAAATACTCATAAAGCTAGGAAGACCACAGGAAGCCTTGGATATTATGATAAAATCAAGGCCATATGCCAGAATAGGGGAATTAGAGGCGTTAGACCAGTTAATAGAGACAATTCAGAAGAAATATGATAATTTAAAAAAGGATCAGGCGAACAAAGTTGTTATTACACGCGGAAATCATATGAACAGGAAACAAAGAAGAGCGGCGAAGAAGGAATAATATGGCAATAGAGATCATAAAGCTGTGCTCAAAATGTAATAATGAAGCACGCGAAGGACAACGTTATTGTAAGGATTGCCATAAAGAATATATGAGAGAATACAGGAATAAACGTTCAAATGATGAACATGATGTGCCACGGGAAACATTAGGTTAACAATAATGAAAACTACTAATGTTAAAAAGAAAAATCTTCCTAAGACTTTAACGAAGAAAAAAGTAACAAAGAAGTCTATCAATAATAAAAGCAATAAAAAGAATATAACTGGAAGACCATCGAAATACGATAAAATAGATCATGAGCAAGTAAAGAAACTTTGTCTTGCGGGGTGGACTGACGTTCAGATGTCAGATTTCTTTGGAGTTACAAGGGTTACTTGGGATAATTGGAAGAAAAAGCATGAAGACTTTTTTTCGTCCTTAAAGGATTGGAAGGCTGAAGCTGACCATGAAGTAGAGAAGTCACTTTATAAATCTGCTGTTGGCTTTGTGGCAACAAAAGAATATCCCATAAAGGTTAAGAAGGTTTTTTATGTTGATGGAAAGAAGCATGAGGAAGAAGAGGTAAAGATTGTAACATGTCAAGAGCAGTATCCACCAAACTCGACAAGCTGTATATTCTGGTTAAAGAACAGGAATCCGGCAGAATGGCGCGACAGAGTTCATAATGTTAACCTAAACGGAACAACCGACGATAAGGACTTTATCCACACGTTCTTTAGAATGGAGGAATAATCAATGTTAAATAATAGATTACTAATTGTAACTATTTTGTTATTAACTACTTGTGTATCTTGTACATCAACAAAGACGCTTGAGCGGATTGAGAAGAAAGTTAATGAGATTGATCATAATATACGAACCTTTGTGATGTAATGGTTCTTGATATTATGAGGCTGACTGATAGTCAGCTAAAATTCCGTAAAGCGTTACAAAGCGGTAAATATAGGTATCTATGTGGGGCAGGGACAACAGGGAGTGGTAAGTCGATTATAATGTTGGCTTTACTGCATTTTCTCTGTCTAATGATACCTAACGTCCGTTTTGCTGTATTTCGTAAATCTGAGAAGAACCTCAAGCAAACCACCATACCTTCCTACAAGAAAGTTAAAGACCTCACAAGAACAACACAATCGTCCGTAATTACTGACATGACCGCAAGATATGATAATGGCAGTGAGATATTATTTATTTGGGCTGATATCACTAAAGATAACGAATGCGATAACGTTAAAGGGCTTGAAATCACCGGCGCATTGTTTGAAGAGGCCAACCAAATACACCAGAAGTATTTTGATATCTGTAAGACACGTATAGGACGATGGAATAATGAAGAAATACCGCCATTCATTCTGGTTAATTTAAACCCGTCACTAGGATGGTGCCGCGACACATTCTACGATCCTTCCATGAATGGAACGCTTCCAGAAAACCATTACTTTCAAGAATTTAATGTAGAAGATGCGCGTCTTTGTGTTGGCGAAGATTATATCAAGGGTTTAGAGGATTTACCGGAAGAGGAGTATAACCGATATGTTATGAACTTATGGGATTATTCTGATATACCTAACCAGTTAATCAAATATGAGTGGTTCAAGCAGTGTATTGTTGAGGATGAGTATGTAATACAGCCAGGAGATAGGGGATTGCTTGCGCTTGACCCTGCGTGGGAGGGTAAAGATGAGACATGCTTCGGCCAAATGCACGGCGATCATTTAGGTTGGTTTGAGATATATCAAAAACAAGACCCGGATGACTCCGGGTTGCTTGCGGTTGCGCGAGCGCGGGAACGTGACATAAAACCAAGTGATGTGATTGTTGACCCGATAGGGGTTGGTGCAAGTTCAGTATTGGCTATGAGGAAGATTGAGAAGTTTTATCCAACATTATTTATTGGTGGTAAGCCTGCGGTGAAGGACTCCAGTTTCTTGCAAATGTTTAACCTAAGAACAGAGGCGCACTGGCTACTTCGTGAATCAATGAGAAACGGGGATATTACATTTCAGAAAAATATAAAATTTCAAAAACAATGTCTTGCAGCAAGATATACATCGGCCGATAAAGTTGTCAAGGTTTTGGGAAAGAAAGAAATGATAAAAGAAACAAAGGAGTCTCCTGGTCTTCTCGACGTGGCGGTAATGTTAAATCATCGAAGAGTAACGACGAGCAATAATTTGTATAAGAAACTCATTGACAGAAAGACCAAGTATAAGTTTAAAATAGGTACAACACGCGCTCAACGTGAGCGTGCTTCACTCATCAAATCAGGGCGGGTTTAATATATGGCAGAGAAACCAGAAGAACCAAAGAAGACAGTGCGCTTACCAAAAGGTAATACTGAACCAATAGGGGATGCTGGTCTTAACGAGCTAGCCCTTAATACAAACTTCACAACAGAATATCTTACAGAACTTCAAGGACGGCAAGGATCGCTTAACTATCAGAAGATGGCAAAATCTGATACGCAGACGGGAATGATCCTGAGTGTCTATAAGAATCCGATTAAATCAGCTAACTGGACGATACCTGATGTAGATGACGCTACAGATTCAGAAAAGAAAGCAATCGAGATTTGTAGGGACTGGTTCTTTGAAAGATATGAAGTTGACTTCTATAGTCAACTAAGCGGGATATTGTCTTGTCTTGAATATGGATTCTCAGCTTTTGAGCAATATTATCGTCTTGTTCAATATAGCGGTGGTAAATATTTTATGCCAGTTCTTGAGCAGAGAATGCAAACATCAATCGAGAATATTTACCCTGATAAAGGAATCGTTCAACAAATCACGATTAAACGAGGTTTAGTTGATATTCCGATGGATAACATGGTCTTCTTTACGTTAAACCGTTCGGGTATGGATTATCGTGGAGAGCCTATTTTACGTAATGGTTATTCAGCTTGGAAAAACAAGAACTATTATGAGCAGAATCTTGGTATGGGCATAAATAGAAATGCCGCTGGTGTGCCTCATATGGAGATACCGGAAGGAACTGATCCAGAGTCCGATGACTACATAGCTACTGAGTCTTTACTTAAAAATATGACGATGCACGAGAATGCTTATATGATCACACCAAAAGGCTACACATTCTTGTTGCATGAATCAAAGTTTAAGCCGAAAGAAGTTATGGATGTCATCCAAGCCTACGACACAATGATTGCCGTCAGCACATTATCTCAGTTTATGTTATTGGGACAAGGAGATAAGGGCGGAGCATATGCGTTGTCACGCGACCAGAGCGACTTGTTTTTGGACGCTTTAAATTACATAGTTTATTTCATTGAGAAATGTTTCCACAGACAAATCATCATACCATTCTTGAATATAAATTTCGGTGATTCTGTTGATGCAAGTAAAGTTAGATTAAGAGGACTAAATCTTAACAAGAAAGCTGGTAATGAATTAGCAGATGTTCTTATGAAATTAACACCACAAGGATATATTACACCTACTATTGACGACGAGATAACTCTTCGAAAGAATCTTGAAATGCCCGATTTATCTGAAAACCAGATACAGAAAAGACGCGCTAAAGAAGAAGAGGAAGAACCTGTAAAGCAAGAAATAAATGTTGATAACATTAAGTTAGCAGAGAACCGAAACGATGAGAGAAAGAAGATTCTTGACCGAGAAATTAAGAATATTCATGACGTGATGAAAGCAAATCTTTACTTGATTAAGGACAAGTTTGTTGCGGACATTCGTAAGACTATGAATAAAGGTTCTGTCGAGATTAAAGGATTACGATCTATCGAGATTTCATCAACAAAATATAGAACAGCACTTGAGAAGAAGCTTGCTTGGTTAGCGAATATGGGATGGAATAGAGCCAAGAAGCAGGCTAAGAAAAATAATGTAAAGCTATCTGAAGAAATAATCAAAATGGCCGAGGACTTTAATCCGCAAAACCTAACCGATAAAGAGCTTAAAGAGTACATACTTAATGAGGCCACGCTTCTTACAGATGATCAAGTCCAGTCAATGTCAAGCCGTGCTATTGCTACCGCATCAAGCGGCCCTATTAAAGGTCTAAGCGTTAACCAGACTATAGCAAACGTAGAAAAGGTCATTGAGGACTTTATTGAGGGGCAGAAGGTATCTACCGGTGCCGGTCTAGCTGTTGTAGGTTCAATCAATTTCGGAGAAGCAAAGTTCAATAAGCAAATTAGCGATAAACTGTGGGGTTATCGGTTTGTTGCGGTTGATGATAATAATACAACACAAATCTGTTCTTCATATAGCGGTAAGACATTTTCCGTTGATAGCATAGAAATGAGTGATGCTGCTCCACCACTACATCCTAATTGTAGAAGCCACTTAGAGCCAATATACAAGACTTCCGAGGAGAAACCTGAGATTGACGACTATGTGCCACCACCGTCCATAAGAAAACAAAAGTCAGTCTATTAAAAAACCTGAAAAAAAGTATTTCTTTTATTGCGACGTGTGGTGGTAATATTAAAAAGTAAAAAAGGAACATAAAATGTCAAGAGAAATTTATTTGTTCGATATTGTCAACAGCTTCACCGCAGAGTTAGTGATACGCGATCTCTTAGCTTATAATCGCGAGTCAGAAGAAGAGATCACTATGTTCATCAATAGCCCTGGTGGTAGTGTGATGAGTATGTTTGCAATTATTGATACTATGAAGGCGGTTGAATCTCCGGTAAGAACGGTTGTCATGGGTGATGCTGCGAGTGCGGCGGCAATTATCGCGGCTTGTGGTGATAAACGATATATGACCGAAAACAGCCGGTTTATGATCCATGAGGTTTTTGGTATCGCTATCGGCTCTGTATCTGACATGGAAGAAGGCGTTGATATGGCTAAAAGAGAGCAGGAAAAGCTCTTGAAGATCATATCGAACGCTACAGGTAAGAATGTTGATCAAATCAAGAATATCATCAAGAAGAAGGATAAGTTCCTTAACTCTAAGGAATCATTAAACTTTGGACTTGTTGATGAGATTATTGGGAAAGATTCCGCAAATGTGATTAAGTTATCGGAAGGAATTAATGTCGAAGGTTATGAGATCGCGGTTAATTCGGACGGGCATTCAAAGGTACAACTATTATTAGAAGGTAATTATGAGCATCCTTCCTATGGATCAATTAAAGTGACGGAAGATGTTCTGAATAAACTAATTACGAACTTTAAGGATAATGTGCGTGGGATTGATTTATCAATTGATTACACACATGACAATGATAATGGAGAGAAGCCGGCTGCGTGCTGGATTAAAGATTTGTCTGTTGAAAATACAGATAAAGGGAAAGGCTTGTTCGCGAGCGTTGAATTTACTTCAAAAGGCAAGAATCTTGTCAAAGAGAAGGAGTATAAATATGCTAGTGCGGACTTTGCGATTAACTACATGACCGATAAAGGCGAATGTGTTCCCTACGTTCTGCTTGGCGGTACATTAACTAATCGACCTTTCATAAAGGAAATGAGTCCGATTAAGTTATCGGAAACACAACCCAAGGAGAAAAAAAACATGAGTTTAGAAACGCTATTTGCCGAATTAAAGAATAACCACGGCGTAGACGTAAAAGCGTTACAAGAAAATAATGAAACGCTGAAGAACCAGATTTCTACTCTTGAGGGCAAAGTCAGAGAATTAAATAAACTTCCTGCTGAAAAGGAAGAAGAAATTAAGAATCTTAAAGAGCAGATTAACGGTCTTGAAAAAAGCATTGAAGACAATAAGAAAGAAGCTGTTTTCAATGAATTGCTTGAGTCCGCTAAAGTAACTCCTGCTCAAAAAGATATGATTCTTAATAAATTCGACAAAGCCGAAGAAATCACAGAGTTCTATAAAGATGCGCCGGTTGTTGTGAATACAAAGAAAAACGGTGAAGAAGACTCAAATAACCAAGGTCTCTCTGAAGAAGAGCAGAAACTTGTTAACCAAGGCGTCTACACCGTAGAAGAAGTTAAGAAGTACAAAGGAAGTATCTCAAGAAACTAACCAATCATATTTATGATGGAGGTAATTTAGATGGCACTATCAGATAATCAAGTCATCGAGACAAAAGTACCAGATGCAAGCTTGAAGTTAAAGGTTGTTGACGGGCTTATTCGTATCTATCGAAAGGCTTTATTGAACTATGAAGCCGGAAATATCGGTTACGTTAAGCTTGGAAGCGACACTCTTAGCGAAGAGTTTGCCGGAATTTCTCTCGAAGAAAAAAACCTTGCGGCAGCAGACAACACATCTAATGGAACTTACGATGTTGAAGTCCTTCCAAAGGGGTGTGGGAAATTAATCAAGTTAGCAGTCACATCAACAATCACAATTGCAAATGAAGGCGATACTGTTTATGTTGATGGTGATGATGCGGTTGATATTGCTTCAGGGATCACAAACACAACAAACGGCCGCGTTGGTACTATTAAGCAGTTTATTAGTGCTAATGAGGCTTGGGTTAAATTAGACTAATTGCTCTAGCCCTACCAAGGGTTATCAAATAAGGAGAGATTAAATGTCATTAACAAAAGACTTGGTGGCAGAGTTCAATGTGGTCGCGAGAATTGAGTACAATCGCGCGTACCAAGAGTTCAGCCCTAAATTCAATGACCTTCTTTACGAATACGAGTCCGGGCCTGTAGCAGAGTCAAGCTTTCCATTCTTTGAGTTCCTAAAAGGAATGGAAGAGTTCACCGGTACGCGTACTCACCAGACATTTCCAAGTGGATACAAATTCACTGTTCAGAACAAAGAATGGGACATGGCTGTTGATATTTACCGTAAAGATTGGGAACGTGCATCAAACATGGGTGCAATGCGTCTAAAAGGATTAAATCCTTTTAAATTACGCATTTCAGAAATGCCAAAGATCGCGAAAGACCACCCTATCGAATTAGCTTTTGATATGTTGGAAGCCGGTGACGCAAGTACATACGGAACCACTTTTGACCTACAAAACTTCTTCGATACAACCCATAATTATGGCGTTGTGGCCGGAACACAGTCAAACTTATTGACCGGTACAGGTACAACCGAGGCAAATGTTGAAGCGGATTTGTCTTCTGTTGCTCAAGCGTTTGATGGTTTCTATTACGCACAAGGCGGAACAGGTAACGCTAAAAGACGTAAACTTAACAAGAATTGGGATGGAACAATGCGGATTGTTTGTCCTATCGGTTTAGGTGAAACCTTCCGTAAATTAAACACAAAAGATCGTTTATCAAATGGTGAATCTAACCCTTGGAAAGGGCGTTTGGATGTTGTGACAAAGCATTTCACAGATACAAACGACTGGTACGCCGTATTAGTTGACGATCCTATTTTCCGTCCATTCTTATATCAAGTGGAAATGCCTGTAGAGCTTGATATGCCAACGTTACAAGATGACAGCTACCGCGAGCATAAGAAACTATCTTATGGCGCGTATGGTCGTTATAACGTAGCTTACGGCGCATGGTGGAAAGCGATTCAAGTAGCAAACTCATAATCCTTACAGGGGATTATATAAATAGACTGCCGGGGCTATATGGCCCCGGTGGTTATTAAAAGACAGGAGAAAAAGAAAATGGTTAATGTTTCATTTAATGTTGGGGAATTTGATTTTATTAAATCAGAGATTACAAATGGTATTATCGAAAAGGCTGGACCAGGACTTTACCGGTTACAATCTGGAAGTTTCAAACAGATTCTAAAACAATCTGAATATGACAAAGTAATGGCAAAACAAAGAAATAATAGCGTTGTTGAAGATGATCCAGAGGATGAAGGAAACGAAGGTGACAAAAAAACACCTCAAGAATTACGCGCAGAAGAATTAAGCTCTGAGAATAAAGATGCGTTGATGGTCATTGCTAGCTCGTATTATGAAGAAGAAATACCTAAAAATACAAAAAAAGATGAGATCATTAAGTTAATCGTTGACGCTGAATTTGGTGATGAGGAATAATAATGTCGTATTGTGATGAACATGATGTTGAAACCTATTTTTATGGTCGTACATTCGACTGTGAAGGTTGGTTAACGTCACAAGAGGTTGCGTCATTAATCGCATCAGAGGCGCAGTATATTGATATGATGCTTCGGTGTAAATACACTCTGCCTATCACAAACAATGATGACATTCAGTTTCTGAAGATGGTTAATGAGCGGCTCGTTGTAGGGATTATTGATGAAATGGATCGCGTTGTAGATCAAGAAGGCAATTTATCTCGAAGCCGTAATTTCCGTAAAGAGGCTATGGGATGGTTGGAGGCATTAAAGAGCGGTAAGATGCGATTAGCTTCATCATCAAAAGGGTCAAACATCAAATTTAATTCTATCGATTCACAAGGAAATACAGTTGAGAAACGGTATAAAGATGCTTTTGCTCAACCGGCTTCCACTATTCTCGATAGAGAACGACGTACAATTGTTGTTGTCACCGAATAATGCCGAATGAGATCAAACTTACAGAAGAATCAAAGTTATTATTAAAAAGGCTAAGTCAAGCAGGAAAACTTGATCTTAGACCGGTCTTTAAGGTTATTGGTGAAGGTTATCGTAAGGAAGTTAAGGCGGTATTTGATAGGCAACAGCCGCGATCTAAAGGGTTAGCGTGGCAACCGCTATCTGATAAGTATGCAGTACAAAAAGAAAAGAAATATCCAGGTGCTCCAATATTAGTAAGGACAGGGGCACTAAAAAATTCAATGACAAGAAGAGGGGTTCGCGGAAATATAGCGATTATTACAAAAACAAACGCTGTTTTCGGAAGCTCTCTTTTTTATGGACGTTTCTTGGATGAAGGAACGGTTAGAATGCCGGCACGTAATTTCAGTGAGCCTTCAGATAGAAGAAGGATGATATGGTTGGATCAGATTGAACGTGATGTTATTAAGCAACTAGAGGATGATGGAATAGAAGTGACAGGGAGTATATTTGCATGAATGATCTAGAAGACTTGCTTGTAAGTGTTAAGGATTATTTAAAGAGCAACCTAAATACGAAGATAGCTTCGATCAATACCGAGAAAACAGCCGGAGGATCGGATTTTGTTATAGATACAATAACCGCCGATGATAGCCATTACTTAATATCAGGTACTTACCGGGAAATACCAGGTCATGACTTTGTGAGTGTTGCTTTATTTAGTCAGCCTGAGTTACTGAGTAATTACGACGTAACAAAGATAACCGCTGAGATAATGGTTGAGGTTGTTATTGCAAATGCAAAGAACGCGCAAACATACTACAAGAGCTTACGGTATATGCGTGCGCTTTATGAAACACTAGAAAGGTATGAACTGTCAACGATAGAAGTTGGCGGATTACAGTTAACAGGGGCTTCGCCGATGGAAGTTACAACTAACCGAAGGGAACTCGTGATTAGTGGTGTCATTCTATCAATAGCGATTGCCTAAAGGAGTGATTGATTATGATAAAACCAAGTATACCGGAAGAAGACAAGAAGTTAATTGAGGATGCCTTCAGCAGCAAGCCAAAAGATCAGGTAATAATAAAAGACCGGCGAGGTAATAAGATAACAACCCAGAAGGGTATTGTTGACTCGAATGGATTTATTATCCGTGATTATACTGGTCGCATTCTGAAGCATAATAAGTCACGCATAACCAGAGAAGGTATCCAAGTAACGATTGGTCGAATAGGCCAAAAGTATGAAGATATCCCAAAGGAACAGCGCGACCAACTTTCTTGGAGTGACTCCGATTTTGTCAATTAATCAATCTAAAACTAATAGGAGATAAGAAATGGCCATTGAAAAAGTAAGAGACTTTTTCGGAATTAGATACGTTGTCCCGTACAACCTAACTTCGAGAAAGCCTATTGTTGTTCTACGCGCCATTGGTGAGATTTCGTATGAAAACGAGGTTGAGTCTATTGATCTAACCGGTGGACATACAGAAGCACCTTACGACGTAGAATACGGTCAACCATCTCCGGCTTTTACAGGTACAGTCCGGGAATATCCGGCTGAGTTGTTTGGTATTATGGAAACGGTGACAACTACAGAGAACGCGGCAGAGTCTAGCGGTTCTGTAGGGAGTCCGACAAACAACCAAGGTACATCCATGTTTAATGCTTCAAACGGTGTATCTGCGGTATCTGTAAACTCTGCACAAAAGGCAAATCTGGTATTTGGTGAATATATCTTCGTTGCTACGGCAGCACAAACTTTTGATATCTATGTCAATGGTCTTGAAGACGCCTTTGACGATATCGAAGGTAAGGTTGTAAGTGGCGTAGACGCATCAAGTGCCGGAACAGTCGATGTTGATGCTCTGGGGATTACCGTTGTTATTACGGGAACCTCAGCTTTTACAACAGGCGACACCATGTCTTTTGAGGTTAGACCGGAGAATACGGGATCAACAGAAATACTTGTGGGGACAGGAACGGAACCAAGTAACTTTGGGTTGCGTTGTATCTTCCCGCGTAAGACGGACGGTGTAATGCACTATATTGATGTATTTAACGTATCGGGACGCGGTATGCCTTGGAAGGGTGTTTCGCGCGAGTTCTCGGAGTTTGACATCAATTGGAAGCCTCTTGCACGCTCCTCAGATGGAGCCGTCTACAAGATGGTACGCTGTTTAGGTGTTTAGTTATAAATCGGGTGGGGAGAACGGTGGTGATGACCTCCTGTCTTGCCGCCGCCTCACCCCAACTGACAGGAGGAAAAGGAAATATGGAAGAACAGAATAACGCGATTTTGAAGATCAAAGGTAAGGAATACCGGTTAAAACTAACGGTAGGATTTTGGAAACAAGTCAAAGAATTATGTGACGTTACTCAAGAGAACCTTCAGTCACGTATTGAAGAAGATTTTGGTAATGTTATGCCTAAGCTTTTACGAGTTGCTATCTATTGGGGTCTAACTGATAAGCCGGATAGCTTTGATGAATTACCGGTGACCGAAAGAGATATTGAGGAAGAGCTAGATCAAAGTTGTGTTGATGTTTTGGAAGAGGCTATTGTAAATGGAATGACTAAGGCACAGAAGAAAGTACTTGAGTTAGCTAAGAAGAAGCAAGATGTTGAGTACGCGAACCTTGAAGAAGAAATAAGTACGGGAAGTAAAAAAAAAGATTAACGCTTAATGAGTACTTTTTTTATTTAGAGGCAACGCTCTTATTTTACAGTAATTTGAGTAAGAGTGAGATATTTGACATAACTTACCGTGAATGTGAAGAGTACGTTGACTTTTACGATAAAGATTTTTGTGAGAAAGTATCTTTAGTTCTGAAAGGATTTGCTCACTACAATGTTCAAGCAAGCCTTCTTGGTTCGCGCGGTAAGATAAAAGATATTAATAAATTTATTCATGATTTACATAAAGAGAGTGTCGTGACGAAAGAAATTGATAATGAGTTCGATAAACAGTTTGAAGAGAGTATGACGTAATGCCAAATAACATTGAGTTTAAGATATTAGGTGATGTCAAAGATATCGAGAAGAAACTCGGTTCTGTAGGTAAGAGTTTTAATAAACTCGGTAAACAGATAACAACCTATGTATCACTTCCTTTGGCTTTAATTGGTGGTAGTTTTATAAAGGCGGCTTCGGATGCAGAAGAGACACAAAGTAAGTTTAATGTTGTTTTTAAAGATATTGCGAAACAAGCAAATAAATGGGCAATTGACTTCGGAAAGAGTGTTGGACGTTCGACAGATGAAGTAAAGAGGTTCTCTTCAGGTTTAGGTGATGTTTTAAAGCCTCTTGGGTTCACAACAGAAGAAGCATTTAAAATGTCGTCCCAAATGACACAACTAGCTTTAGATGTCGCAAGCTTTAATAATAGACAAGATTCTGACGTTATCCGTGCATTCACATCAGCCCTGACAGGTGAAAGAGAGTCTCTGAAGACGTTAGGTATTGTTATCTCTGAGGCTGATGTTAAGCAAGAGGCGTTTCGTCTTGGTCTTGTTAGGCAGGGAGAAGAGATATCAAAAACAGCCAAGGCGCAGGCAACACTATCTTTACTTTATAAGAATACAGAGGATGCGCAAGGTGATTTAATACGTACACAAGACAGTTTTGCAAACCAATTAAAGAGATTTCAGGCAGAATTAAATAATTTGAGCGTCTCTTTTGGTAAAATTCTTCTTCCAGCCGCAACAAAACTTGTTTCAAGCCTTGCATCACTATTAACAAAGATAACCGAACTTGATACTGGTACAAAAACTCTTGTTCTTGGGCTTGTCGGATTTGCTGCGGCTATAGGGCCAGTGTTGCTTATCATTGGTGGTGTTGCATCTGGTATTGGTGGAATAGCTTCTTTTGCTGTCTTTGCTTCAAATAAGGTATTCATCTTAGGTAACGCGATATTTAGTTTAGCTGGTGTGCTAAAGGTTATCGCCGGTGTTGGCGCGGCCGCATTTATTGGATGGAATCTAGGAAGGACAATATCTGAGATACTTAAACTTGATGAAGGGCTTCAAGCTGTTTTTGAGAAGGTTCTTAGTATAAGAAGACTAAATCAAGAAGCGAGCTTCGCCGGAACTCAGGCAACGAGGTTAGCCGCTAGTGGTATAACACAAGCGGATGTCAATGCATTTGCAAGGAGAAATGCTGAGAAACAGGCACAGCTAGATCAAGAAGCATCTCAGCAGGAAGAGCATGAGCAACGGATACAAGAAATTAAACAAGGAACATTTGATTTTGTTAGAGAGAATGAGCGTCTTCTTGAGCAAGAGCAAGAAGCAAAGAAGGCATTGTCTCTAGTAAAAGAACAAGAGGATTTACAGAAGTTTATTAGTGAGCTAGAGAACAAGAGAAGCATACTTGAGGAACACGGACAACTAACCATAGAGATCGAGAACAGCATACAAGATGCTATTCAGAAAGCAAAAGAAAAAGGCGCGGCGAATGAAAAGAAAATATTTCAGAACAGATTATCAGCATTAGCAACTTTCTCAGAACAGACAGTAGGTATATTACGTCAAGCCGGTGCGCAGACTAAAGAAATTGAATTTATCAATGCTGTAATACAACAATCTGGCGCAATTATGAAGGCTTGGAACTCTGCACCATTTCCATATAATCTTCCGGCTGTTGCTCTAACAACAGCACAGACAGGGATTGTATTATCAACCATAGCGAAACAATCTTATGCCGTAGGAACACCAAGCATACCACAAGACATGGTTGCTAATGTTCATAAAGAAGAAATGATCATACCTGCAACGTTCTCAAGTGCTATTAGACGTGGTGATCTTACATTATCTGGGCCTGATGATGGAGGTGGCGGTTCGGCTACGCATATTGTATTAAGTTTTGACGGAGCGCAGTTTGTCGGTGTATCTGAGGAAATGGTTGAAGAGATATTCACAAAAGCGAGTGAACAGATTGAGAATGGAACTTTAGCTTTTAGGGGGGCCGCTTAATGTCTAAAGGTCTTCGGTTCTTTGCAAAAGATTATAACAATATTGGTCTTGGCGGCACTGTAACGGCAAGTAGTGCTGACGGAACAAAAGAATTTGCTTTTGATGGATTGATTTCAACAAAATGGCTTACAAGTGGGGAAGGAACAGACGGCGATGCGGTATCATTGGAAATGGATTATGGAACTAATCGACAGTTTGACTGTTTCTATGTTTACAACACAAATATCGAGGATATTGTTATTGCTTACTGGAACGGTTCTTCTTGGGTTGATGTTGATTCTTCTAACGCGGCAATTGTAAAGAGTTCTGGAAATAATTTTGTATTTGCAAAGATGAACTCAGAGATAACAACACAGAAGGTCAGGATAACGGGATCGAATACAATAGATGCAGACAACGAGAAATATGTTACTCAATTCCTAGCTTTTGCAGAGCTAGGACAATTTGAATACTTTCCAACATTACGTCCGCGCATAAAGAACTATCAGAATAAATTTAAGACGAGCATTGGAAAGAATATTATTATTGATCGTGGTGAGGTCTTTGAAGCCGATATTGTATTTAAGTCACATGTTAACGCGAATGATATTGCTTTAGCAACAACATTGCTTGAACGTAAAGAAACATTTTATATATGGCCAAACGGTGGTGACGAAGATATATTTTCGTATTCATTTAAACCATACAGATTCAAAGATATATTCAAGGTATCTATCGTCGATGACAATAACCCAGAGTTTACGAAGAACTATTATAAATCAGGGTATAATAACATAATTAAAGTTGTTGAGGCCGCTTAAATGAGCCTTACCTATAAACAAATTTGGGAGCAGTACAGTCAGTATGAGTTTGTCCGGAGGATATATGTTAAACGTCTTCAGGAGAATGGTTCTTACGAATCAAGTTTCACAGAAATACCTCAGAACATTGTGCGCGATAGTAGCGTTGGGAGCCTTCGCCGGACGTTACCAAATAGTTCATGGGATTTCGGTAAGGTTGTTGTTAATAACGCAAGGTTGAATATTCTTAGTGCCTATCAGGAGTTTGCGAGTGAGGAAGATGCTAATTCTATATTTGCGGGGTTCCTTAGACATAACTCAATTGTCAGAATTGTTGATGCGGTTATTGATAAATACACCGATCCCAATTCTCCCGAGGAGATATCTGTAACAACATTTGAAGGATTAATCGATGCGCGTACGGCGACAACAGAACAAGGGTATGAAAGTCTAACGGTTCTCGACTATATTTCAATACTTGATACGATTAATGTTCAGGAGTTGTCTTTATCCTCGACGACAATAAATACTCTTGTCTATGAGGTAATGAATAGGTCTCCGTTCACAAAATATTTCAATATTGATAACTCGACAACTTACATTAATGCTGGTTATAATGCAAGTAGCATAGACGTCTCAGTCTATGAAGGCACGGTTCTTCAGATGTTGGAGGATTTAGCCAAGGGACACAGCATCTTTTACATAAATCCTAGCGATAATTACTTCTACTTCAAGGAGGTCGAACCGACAGCTTCGGTTCAATACGAGTTCCTTGAGAGAAATGACAGGAAGATTGATATTGGTAGTTATCGCCAAGGTATTGATAGACAGGTGACACACTGGTATTGGTCGGATACGAATATATCCAGTGTGCCTTTGGGAAACCCGATTAACCCCATTCCAAAGAATTTCTCTATTGATGGGGTTACGAATAACACACAAAGGCAGAACCTGCTTGATTTTGTACGAAGTAAAACGGAAGTTCCGAAACCATACTTTAAATTAGAACTGCCTTATTTTCCTATCATAAACCTACTTGACCGGGTCGTAATTCAATCTTTTGGACAGGCTCCTCCCGATGCAATACGTTGGGGTATGTTTGCTTGGACTTCAACCGAGACAACAAACCCTTCAGAGGCTCCAAGATGGCGTAAACCGGCTGGTATTCGAATCTCAGCAGATGATGAATGGATTGTTCGTGGTATCACACACGATGCTAGCCTTAAAACAACTTTGGAAGTTGAGCGTATACCTTAATGGGTAAAACAAACACCATACAAAAACTTGTTAACGGCGAAATTGCTGATGCAGAAGTCGTTAATCAGATTATTGAGAATGCTGGTAATGAAGGCGGGTCAATACCATACTCTTCCGATGACCAGAATAGAGCAAATGGAACAGAGTCTATAGGTTCTGCCGCGTATCCTTGGGGTGACATAAATCTTAATCGTGATGCTATGTTTAATGAGATTGAGACGACTTCGGGAACGGTGGCCTCTTCTGTGACATTATCGCATCTCCGTAAGTTTCTGACATTAAAAGATACTCCGAACAGTTATTCTGGTGAGGGTGAGAAATTTGTTACAGTAAAGACAACGGAGGATGGCGTTGAATTTTCTGATGCGCCGAATAAAAGTAATGTTCTTTTTGCATGGTGCGGTATTGAGGAAAGCGGAACAGGTCCAAAGTATGGAATAAGTGGCGATAGTGACCCTTTATCAGCTACATTAACTTCAGCAGGTAAACAATATTATAGGACAGAGGATACATCCTATAGAACGGCTTTCAGGTTTCAGTTTGTTAAGATTCCTGGCGTTAATACTGTAACTATTCATGCTCGTCTTGGTCTAGCTTCTGGCCCTTCAGCTACAGCAACGGTACGAGTAACAATTGGTGGTCAGAGTAACACAGTTTCACAATCAACCCAAAACACACTTCAATGGGTTACAACATCTGATATTGATGTTTCTGGGTTATCTGATGGAACAACTTATGACGGAACCATTGAATTTAAGGTTAACGTGTCAACGGTTGCATCGCTTACAGCTATTGTTTTAACAGGATCATAGGAGAGAATGATATGGCAAAACAATTCACAAAGAATGACGATAAATCTATCAAGGTTTCTGAGGTTATCCCTGAGAAGACTGTTGATGAAATATATGTTTATGAAGAACTAGTATTACAAAAAACACGACTTCAAAAGGCAATTGACCAGACAACAGCGCAATACAATAAGTCAATATCAATCCTTAATGACCAAATGTCCAGTATTGATGACCTAATTAGTGAAGCAAAGAAACTTGGTTTTAGATAAAGGCGGTAAATAATGCAAATATTTAAAGATTTAGAGCTAACTTTTGTTGCTTCCTTCGGAACATCACGAACGGGTAAAACTGTTACAATTACAATTCTCGATGAAGACGGAAATGTCAAGGCTACCGGATATTCTGCCGGATCAGTTTATGAGTTAAGTGATGGAAGTTACGGGGTAAAGATTACTTTTACTGAGGCGTTTTCTGGTCATATACGTTGGAATAATACAACAGATAGTATAGAGGCATATCAACCTTTTGTTGTTGTTGCAGATTATCGTGCAGATATTACGAATGCGCTGAAGATTCTAAAGAACAGATGGAAAATTGAAAGCAATCAACTTACATTTTATGACGACGATGATACAACGCCGCTTTATACATTTGACTTGAAGAAAGAAGGGTCGGCTAATGATGGAACAGACCCAGATGAGAGGATTCCTAGTTCATAGGGCGACATATGAATACTGAATTTATAAAAATATATAGGAAACAAGGAAAATTAAGAGTTTTTACATATTTTGTTTTTAAATGTAAATGTGGAAAAGTATTTGAAAAAAGGAAAGACCGTTTATTTGAATCTGATATGTGTAGAAGTTGTAGAAATTCTATATCAAAGACAATACATGGAATGAAAGGAACGCCTGAATATCGTTCTTGGAGGAATATGTTTAAGAGATGTAGGACTTATCATTTATATGTTGAGAAAGGAATATGTGTTTGTGAAAGATGGAAAAATTTTAAGAACTTTTATCAAGATATGGGTGATAAACCATCAAAAAAACACTCTATTG